>NZ_CP011029.1:300000-600000 GCF_002221525.1 Pseudoalteromonas espejiana DSM 9414
GGGGCGCTTGCACCCTTTGGGTATTACCTTAGCAGGGCTATTAATGGGGCTTATTTATATGGGCGGCGAAATGGCGCAAATAAATATAGGTTTGCCTAATGCAATTACTGGGATTTTTCAGGGGCTAATGCTGTTTTATTTGCTCTCGTGCGATGTGCTTATTGGTTATCGCATTAAATTATCGCTGCCATTTAAACAACAAAAAACGCAGCTAGCCCCTATTGCACAGGAGTCATAAAAATGGATTTAGAGGTTATTACTAATATTTTATACGCCACCATTCGTACCGGTACGCCTTTATTGCTGGTGGCACTAGGTGAAATGGTATGCGAGAAAAGCGGCACACTAAACCTTGGGCAAGAGGGCATGATGCTGCTCGGTGCGGTGGCAGGGTTTATAACCATGTACCAGTGCGACAACCTATTTATAGGCTTTAGTGTGGCTGCGCTTGTGGGGGTAATGGCGTCGTTAGTATTTGCGTTTGTAGCACTTAATTTAAATGCCAGCCAAGTAGCCGCAGGATTGGCGCTAACCATTTTTGGCACGGGTTTGTCGGCCTTTTTAGGTGCCGACTATGAGGGAAAAACCATTAATGCTTTACCTACTTTAGCAATTGCTGGGTTTGAGCATATTCCGGTACTGGGCAAAGCGCTATTTTCGCAAGATGCCATTGTGTATTTAAGTTGGGCGTTAGTGCTAGGGGCTTATTTATTTTTTAAATATCACCGAGCAGGGCTTGCAGTACGTGCTATTGGCGAAAACCCAGGTGTAGGCAATAACCTAGGTTTACCGGTAATGCGTACTCGTTATTTAGCGGTGATGTTTGGCGGTGCATTAGCGGGTATTGCAGGGGCGTACTTGTCGCTTGCTTACACACCGCTTTGGACACAAAACATGACATCGGGGCGTGGCTGGATAGCGCTTGCTTTAGTGGTTTTTGCAAGCTGGCGAATTGAGCGGGTAATGCTTGGCGCTTATTTATTTGGTTTTGCCAGCATTATGCACTTAGTGGCACAGGCATTTGGCTTAGCGGTTGATTCTAATTTACTGGCCATGCTGCCTTATGGTGCAACGCTTATTGTACTAATTATGCTAAGTAAAAATAAACAAAAACTAAAAATGTACGAACCCATGTGGCTAGGGAAACCGTGGCACAAAGGGCATTAAGATTTTAAACAAAGAAGTAAAAATAAGCCTTCAACAGGATATTAAAAATACAACACGGAGAATAACAATGAAAAAACTAATAACAGCGCTTGGCGTAGCACTTAGCTTAGGGTTAAGCGCTACTGCACTTGCAAAAGACAGCGTAAAAGTAGGGTTTGTATATGTCAGCCCCATTGGCGAAGCCGGTTGGACCTACACACACGATGTAAGCCGCCACTACCTAGAAGAAAAATTTGGCGAAAAAATAGAAACCACCTTTGTAGAAAGCGTTCCTGAGGGCGCCGATGCAGAGCGAGTTATTACACAATTAGCTAAAAGCGGGCACGATTTAATATTTACCACCTCGTTTGGCTACATGAACCCGACCATTAAAGTGGCTAAACGTTTTCCGAATGTAAAGTTTGAGCATGCAACAGGTTATAAACGCGCTAAAAATGTAGGCACTTACTTTGACCGTATTTACGAAGGACGTTACTTAACCGGTGTTATTGCAGGGCACATGAGTAAATCCGACAGTATTGGCTACATTGCTGCATTTCCAATTCCAGAAGTAATACGCGGTATTAACGCATTTACTTTAGGCCTGCGCTCAGTAAAGCCTGATGCTCAGGTCAAAGTAGTGTGGGTTAATAGCTGGTTCGACCCAGGTAAAGAGCGCGAAGCTGCCGACAGTTTAATAGACCAAGGTGTTGATATTATTACTCAACATACCGACTCGCCTGCGCCACTTCAAGCCGCAGAAGCCGCCGGAATATACGCTATTGGTTACCACTCAGATATGAGCGGCTATGGTAAAAAAGCGCACCTTACGGCGCCTGTGCACCATTGGGATGAGTTTTACGCCCAGCGCGTACAGCAAGTGCTTGACGATAAATGGCAATCGCAAGATGTATGGAAAGGCATAGACGCCGGTATGACGCGTTTAGCGCCTCTAAGTAAAGATATTCCTGCCAATGTAGTCGCTGAAATAGATGCTCTTAGTGCAAAAATTGCTAATGGCGAGTTTCATCCATTTAGTGGCCCAATTAAAAATCAGCAAGGTGAGTTGGTTACTAAAGCAGGCCAAACAATCGATGATAAAACTCTATTGGGCATGGACTTTTACGTAGAAGGCGTTGAAGGGCAGCTTAAATAAGCGCTTAGGTAGTTAAAGTAAAATAAGGGCAAGTGGGTGTTTAGCTTGCCCGTTTTTAAGCGCTAAAAGGATGTTAACCATGTCAAATCAAGATGTTAATTCAGAAGACATAATCTACGCGGTAGATGATAAACCCGGAATAACCGAATCATTTTTTGCCGCACTACAACACGTACTAGCAAGCTTTGTAAGTATTATTACGCCTACGCTTATTATTGGTGGGGTATTGGGGCTTGGCAGCGAAATACCCTATTTAATTAGTATGGCGTTGTTTGTATCGGGAGTTGGTACGTTTATTCAAGCGCGCCGTGTGGGGCCTATTGGCTCTGGGCTTATATGTGTGCAAGGCACCAGCTTTGCTTTTTTAGGCACTATTTTGGCCACTGGTTTTTCTGTAAAAGCTACCGGTGGCAGTAACGATGATGTGCTTGCCACTATATTTGCGGTGTGCTTTTTAGCGGCCTTTGTAGAGATTTTTATTAGTTTTTTTATAGAAAAACTGGGTAAGGTAATTAAACCTGTAGTCACCGGTGTGGTGATCACCACCATTGGGGTTTATCTCATTAAAGTAGGCATGACCGACATAGGCGGTGGCCAGTGGTTATTAACTAATATGCCTGAAAAGTTTGCATCAGCAAGTAACTTAATTGTTGGTTTTTCGGTGGTGGCATTAGTGGTGCTACTTAACGCCAGTAAAAATCAGTGGGTAAGGCTTACCGCTGTGGTTGTAGCCATGATAGTAGGCTGGATACTTGCGGTTGTTTTAGGTATTGCCAAGTTTGAGGTGGGCGAGTTTGATTTTATTGCCATGCCAATACCATTCAAATACGGCTTTAATATTGATTTTGGCGCCATGATTGCTTTTGGCTTTTTATACCTTATTACAGCCATAGAATCGACCGGCGATATTACCGCTAATTGTGCGGTGTCTAAATTACCCGTTAAGGGTGCAAGCTATTTAGCCCGAATACGCGCAGGTGTATTAGGTGATGGCGTTAACTCAATGATTGCAGCCGCATTTAATACCTTTCCTAATACTACTTTTAGTCAAAACAATGGGGTTATTCAGTTAACGGGTGTGGCAAGTAGGTATATTGGCCTATGGATTGGCGCAATACTGATTGTTTTAGGGTTATTTCCGGTGGTGGGGGCTGTACTACAAAACATACCCAAACCCGTGCTTGGCGGTGCAACGCTTGTAATGTTTGGCACCGTGGCAGCCGCAGGGGTAAAAATACTCGCGAGCGAGAAAATCAATCGCCGTAGTTTACTTATTATTGCCGTAAGTTTAGGTATGGGGCTAGGCGTTAGTTTTGTACCAGAGCTATTTATAAATGCACCTAAATTAGTAACCGCCATATTTGGTAGTGCTGTGACGGTGTCGGGTTTAACAGCAATTGTTATGACCCTGATATTACCTGAAAATTATTCAGCAAGTACGGATCATCTTAACTAAACTAATAAAATTATAAAAAAGGGATCAACAATGAAAATCAAAACAATCAAAAAGTTAGCATTAGTAACGGCAATTGCTGTTTGCTCAACTGGGGTGTCGGCAAAAGAGCTTTGGTCAGATTTTAGTATTACCGCCATGACCGGTGCAGATTACCTAGAGCCGTTTTCTGGCGAGGAAGACGACAGAAGCGTAGTAACCATTGAGCACGCATCGGGGCATACTTGGGGAGGCACGTTCTTCTTTATGGATAGGTTAAGTAACCCCGACGAAGTATACGGAGAGCTAAATATAAACCCAACACTTTACAAACCACAAGACAGCTTTGTTAAAGAGGTGTTTTTAGGGCTACAAACAGAATATGGCTCAGGCGATACCGATCAAAATAACTATTTATTGGGTGGTGGCGTGTCGTTAGATGTACCTGGTTTTCAATACTTTAACGTGGCCTATTACCGCCGTTTTCAAGACGATATAGGTATAGAGCGTGAAGATAACAATCAAATAACCGTAACGTGGGGCTATAACAACGGCAACTTTAGGTACGATGGCTTTTTAGATATTGTCGATAGCACCGACACTATGTTTGGTAAAAGTGAAGGCGGTTTTAACTTTACCTCACAACTTAAGTACAACATTGCCCCAATGCTTGGCCTAGACACAGGCCGCCTTGATGTAGGTATTGAGTACGTATTTTGGAAAAATAAGTTTGGTGTAGATGGCGAAACAGAGCACAACCCAAACCTAATGGTTAAATGGCACTTTTAAAACTTTAAGCGATTCAGAATATGACTACATAAGGCTGCTATTTAATGCAGCCTTTTTTATAAATTAAGTACGTTTAATTGGTTTGAGTTAATAAATAATCAACGATAACCTTAATCGATTAAGGTTTATTGTGAATTAACAAAATGTTAATTGCTGAACGTATTGGTAATTGTTATCATTACGTAAAATAACCAATTAAATATCACGTGATGACTCTGAAAACCACTTTAGTACTACCTCTAATTGCTGTAGCGCCGTTATACACTTTAGCAAATGTAAACAACGATATAGAAACAATTGTTGTAACCGCCTCTGGTTTTGAACAAACCTTAGCGCAAGCGCCAGCTTCTATTACTTTAATTAGTAGAAAGCAGCTTGAAAACCGCGCTTATAAAGACTTAACCGATGCGCTTAACGATGTTGCAGGGGTTACGGTTACAGGTGGTGGTTCACGACAAGATATAAGTGTACGTGGCATGCCAGCGCAGTATACGGCCATTTTAGTCGATGGTAAAAAACAATCAGGGCGCGAGTCGCAGCCAAGTGGTAGCGGTGGGTTTGAACAAGATTGGCTACCGCCACTTGATGCTATTGAACGAATTGAAGTTGTGCGCGGACCTATGTCTACGCTTTATGGATCTGATGCAATTGGCGGTGTAATTAATGTTATTACTCGTAAAAGCTATGAAAATTGGCACGCAAACTTGCGTGTTGAAACAACACAACAAAGTAATAGCGATTCTGGCGATGAATACCAAGGCCAAATATATGTAGCAGGGCCATTGATTAAAGACTTACTGAGCATTAATTTATCGGCTCTTTACCAAGAACGAGAAGAAGATGCCATTGAGCGTGGCTACGGTGAAAAAGAGTTAACAAGCTACAGCGGTACGTTGCATTTAACCGCAACCAAACAAGATGTAGTATCGTTTGAATACAGTGAACATGATCAAAAGCGTAGTTCTACCTCTGGGTTATCATTACCTAGTCGTAATAGCTCAACAGAAACAAATAACAACCGTCGTTCAATGTCTTTATCGCACAAAGGTGATTATAACTGGGGAGCCGCGCATTCTTATATTCAACAAGAGAGCGTTGAAAACGAGGGTCGCGAAATTACCATAGATAACACATTAGCAAATACACAATGGTCAATAGCGCTTAATAACCACCATGTAACAATAGGCGGTGCGTTTGAACAAGAAAAACTAAATGATAAAACCACTAATGCGGCCTCAATTACAGAAATAGATAACAAGCAATGGTCTGTATTTAGTGAAGATGAGTGGAGCTTTCACCCCGATTTTACCCTCACAGCTGGGCTACGTTTAGACGATAACGAGCAGTTTGATTCGCATTTTAGCCCTAGACTTTACGGTGTGTGGAATATTAACTCACAGTGGACATTTAAATCGGGCATAGCCACAGGCTACAGAGCCCCCGATTTACGCGAGCTAAGCCCTAATTGGGTGCAAACGAGTCGTGGTGGTGATTTATTTGGTAATGCAGAATTAGAGCCTGAAACATCAGTGAGCAAAGAAGCAGCGCTTTATTTTGCTAACAATACATTTCAAACTAATGTGACGCTTTTTCATAACAGCTTTAAAGATAAAATTAACACCGTTTTATGCCCAATTACTGTGTGTGGCGATGAAACTGACCGCTACAATATAAACATTGATAAAGCCGTTACTTATGGTGCTGAGCTAAATATAGAGGCTCAGTTAAGTACAGATATTATGCTTTCATCAAGCTACAGCTACACATTTTCTGAGCAACGCAGTGGCGATAACAAAGGCCAACCGCTTACTCAAATTCCTGAACATTTGGCATCGCTGAATATTAATTGGGATATAAACAACGCTTTAAATGCTTGGGCTCGCACTAATTACCGCAGTAAAGAAAGCGAACCGGCCTCTGTTACAAGTCGTTTAACGTCTGCTCCATCAATTACCACAACCGATTTAGGGAGTGCGTGGAAAATAAATGATAACGTTAAAGTTATGTTTGGAATTTATAACCTGTTTAACAAATCAACAACCTACGATGAATACGGTTATGTAGAAGATGGCCGGCGTTATTGGTTCGCTATTGATACAAAACTTTAAGGGCACTGTATGAAAAAGTTTTTTATACCAACGGTATTATTTACTAGCTTAATAGCGCTACCTGTTATGGCTAAAAATACGCCATTAACAGCGCAAGATTATGTCGATAAAGGCATGCAATACGCGCAAGAGTTTCCCGGGTTAACAAGTTTATGCGATATACAAAACCCTTTAAGAGATTTAACTAAACGTGTTCGCAGTAACAATGAGAGTAAAAAACGTAGTAAAGCATCTGCTAAAAAGCGCCGCTCATCAATAGAGCCAACACAGGTATTTGATAACCTTTATTATGTAGGTACCGGTGGAGTAGCAAGTTGGGTGATTAAAACATCTCAAGGGCTTATTGTTGTTGATGCACTTAATAATAACGAGCAAGCAAAAAACTACATTGAAGAAGGTTTGCTAAAACTGGGTTTAGACCCTAATGATATTAAGTATTTAATTATTAGCCATGGGCATGGCGATCATTATGGTGGGCAAGAGTACTTAGTTGATAAATACAAACCGCGTGTAGTAATGAGCGAAGTTGAGTGGCTGCGCTTAGAACAACCCAAGCTCGATTTTGAAAGCCCACGTTGGGGCAAACGACCAACACGAGATATAAGCACAAAAGAGGCCGATACCATTACGCTTGGCGACACTAGTATTGGCGTTCACTTAACACCTGGGCACACGCCTGGCACTGTGTCTTTGTTATTTCCCGTGTACGATAACGGCAAAAAACATATGCTCAGTCTATGGGGTGGAACTGGCCTTAATTATGGCCCCGATTTACAACGTATTGCAGCTTATAGCGAAGCCGCAAAACGCTTTGGCGATATTGCCGTTAAAGCAGGTGTTGATGTATTTATATCAAACCACCCTAAGCGCGATGGCTCGTTTGAGCGTATTAAGCAATTAAATAAAAGACCCGATAATGCACCACACCCGTTTGTGATTGGTACCGAGCAAGCCTCGCATGGTTTTTCTATGTTAAGCGATTGCACCTACGCGCAGGTTTTAAAAATTGAGTCTCAGCTAAAGTAATAGTCAAACCCCTTTAATTTATTAAAGGGGTTATTTTAATTTGGCTTTTTGTTTTTGCTAGTAACTGCAAACTTAATTATAAACTGCGTTGTATAATCTCCTGCAGGCTTTTTATTTAAAGTGATAGACCCACCTAGCACCTTTGTTACCCATTGGTGCACCATATAAAGTCCAAGCCCTGTATTACCTTTGCCCCTAGCTGAGGTATAAAAAGGCTCAAATATAACGTTTTGAACGTCCTCATTTATACCTACACCGGTGTCAGAAACGACAATTAGCAAGTGATTACTATCTTCAGTTTGTACAGAAATATTAATACTGCCGTGATTTTGTTTTTTAAAGCCATGAGTAAGTGCATTTATAATTAAGTTTTCTAGTATCTGCGAAATGATTCCCGGCCTGCTAGTAATTTTACCCTTAAATTGATAGTCGGTAGAGAGTGTAACTCGCGACTTTTTTAATTGCGGGCTAAGTGTAATAAGTAAATCGTCTATTAGTTTTGTGATTTCAAAGCTTACGTCATCATCGTTATTTCGATCTACCGCCATTCGTTTAAAGCTTTTTACAAGCACTGCTGATTTGTCTAAATTTACCCTTGCTAATGAAATGTTTTGCGCAATAGTGTTTAAACCTTCATCAAGCTGGGACTTAGTTAAGCCCGTTTTTACGCACTCGTTTAATTTTTCGGTGGCCATACCTGCATTAGAAATCGATATAATAGCGCCGCCAATAGGGGTGTTCATCTCGTGGGCAACGCCCGCAACAAGCATACCCAAAGAAGATAGCTTTTGTGCTTCTACTAAGCTCTCTTGTAATTGCATTTGCTGTTTTATGGTTTTACTTAAAGTGTTGTTTACCGCTCTGAGCTCTGTTTCTTCTTTTTTTAATTGTTTAGATAGTTTGAGTAGTTCAAGCTGGTACTTATAATCCCTATAAACGTAAGCAATAGTAATAAGTAATAAAATAAAGCTACATAATAATGCGTATTTTAAGGCGCTACTTTTAGCATTACTCAATAGGATACTGTCGCTATTTATTAGCAAATAAACTTTGTGCTCTTGTGAGCTTGTGCTGCTATGCAGCTCTCGTGCAGATATATAATTTAAAGGTCTATAGGTGTATAAGTTTTTATCTAAGTAGTGTGGGGTGTGTTTTGGCTTTTTGTTTTTAATTCGTTGCCAAAGAGCTGGATTAGTTACACCAAGTGAGCGTTTTTCATTATTAAACATAAAGCCAAATTCATTAAACCTATCTGGGCTCAAAAGCCAATAGCCTTGTTGATTTAAAATATTAACTTTAGAGTGTTTGTCGCTAATACTTCGCAAGCGAGAAAACAGATAATTAAGGTTAAAATTAATTATAATTAGCCCATCAAACAAGTAGTCGTGAGAGTTGGTTTTAAAGGTCACTCTAATTGTTGGTTCTATGGGAAATACAACTTCACCTTGTTCAATATTCAAATCTATTTTTGATACATAGGTAGCAGGCGGTTCTACCTTTAACCCTTCGGTTACATAATAGCGAGCGCTTTTGGCTTGTAGCTCAGGTTGAGGAGTGATTTTACCCTGTGTATTACTAAAGTTTACTCGGTATATTTCGGTTGCTTGTGAATTAAGCCACCTTATTTGAGAAATATTCCCTGTAATTATTCCAAAATCTAAAAAGTAATTTTCTATTTGTGTTCTGCGCTGAGTATCAGAAAGCGAAGCGCGTTGGTTAAACAATACCTGATTGCTAGCAAGCAACTGAGTAAGCTTAATAATACTGCTTACCTCTTTAGAAAACTCGGTATTAACAGCAACGAGCTTTTCTTGCTGAATTGCTTTTAAGCGCTTTAATTCTGCTTGGTATATTTGATCATAAACAAGCAAGCCCGTTAAAAAAGCAAGTAAGGTTAAAAATGTTGATTTTATTACTGCGTCTTTAACTATTTGAGAAAGCTTAAAGTTAATTGTTTTCATTGATGTGCTGTTTTAGCCAAACTATTAAATCTTCAATAAATAATGGTTTAGCAAAGTAATAACCTTGGCCAACTGTACAACCTTTATTTTTTAGCCAATTGTACTCAAATTCATTTTCTATGCCCTCAGCAATCACCTGTAAATTAAAGCGTTTGGCTAAGGTTATAACCATTTCTATAATAAATTGGTTATTTATATTATTTTGTAAATCAATAACAAAAAACTTATCTATTTTAATTGTATTAGCAGGCAACTCTGTAATGTGTGCAAGTGATGAATAACCTGTTCCAAAGTCATCAATGCTCACTTTAATGCCAAGCGCCATAAATTTTTCAAGAGATGCTTTAATTAACGTGTAGTTACATACCTCTTGCGTTTCGGTTACTTCAATCTCAAGCAAACTAGGGGGAATATTTTCTTGTTTAATTTTATTGGCGACTTTTTCAAAGTAACTTGGCTCCATTAGCTCATAAGAAGACACATTATAAGCAACCGGCAAGTTAACCCCATTACGTTGCAAGCACTTTATTACCGTTAACACCTTATCTAAAATTACGCTGCCTAACTCGCAAATTAACCCAGATGTTTCGGCAATTTCTATAAACTCGTCAGGGCTAATAAAGCGTCCATTAGTTAACTTCCAGCGTGCAAGCGCCTCAAATCCAATTGTTTTTTGGGTTTGTAGGTTTAACTTAGGTTGTAAAGCAATTTGTAGCTCACCACCTCCTATCGCTGTTCTAAGCTTTGCCATTATCTCGTAGCGACGTGTAATGGCATGAGTTTGTGTTGCTGTGTGCTCTATAAACTTAATTTGGTTATTGTGTGTATCGTTTAAACTTGACTCAGCAAGGCTAATAATTTTCTCTGGAGGTATATTAAGTACCGAACTTAATTTAAGCGACAGAACCCTAATATCTACAAATTGTTTTACATTTTCAATTTCACAAGTTTGCCTAGATAAGTACGTGTACGTGTCGTCAGGTATTTTACAGTCGTTGCTAATTAGCATTGCAAAGCTACGGTTATTAATTAAGGCAATTCTGGGTAGGTATTTTGAAAACGCGTGATGAATACTTTGATGTACCAACTGCAGTATTTTTTGGCAAAAGTCATGACCAAAAGTAAACGACTTTTCTTCAAACTGCTGAACCTCAAATACAATTAATTGTGTTTGGTATTGTTCATGTAGGTTCATATTTCTAATTTCTCTTATTAGCCAATTGCGGTTGTGCAAATTAAGAGAGGTTTCTGTGTATGCAAGTTCGGTAAGTTTGTTTAGCAAAGCCATGTTTGAAAAGCCCGTACTAACGTTCTCACTAAACACTTTTAATAAATACCTGTTTTGCTCATTTATGGGGTTATCTGATTTAACAATAGTAATGTAATTCGTGTTATCTAAACTGGCTGTGTCAAAAAAGAATATACTGTGGGACTCATTAAATACGTGTTTTTTTGACTTTATCGACGTCTGCAGATCGTCAAACATAGCTTTGAGTAACAAATTTTCGCTTACTGCTTGGCCTTCAAAGCCATTAAAGCACCCATTGGTTGTTAAAATTACAGGGAGCTGCTCATCGCCACAAAAACGGTTGGTGCATAAAATGCCGCCGCCTTGGGTAATACCTAAAATATTACTTATTTCGTGTAAAACAGCGCTCGAAAAAGACTGCATATCATGTTTGCTGTTTATACTTCTTGATGCATCAAGAACAAGTTGTAACCCTTGTTTTGCAGCAGATACTTGCGAAATATAACGCCAAGTTCTCAAGTTGCTAGCTACAATAGATTGAAGTTTTTCGGCAGATACGTCTGACTTGTTCCAGTATTCATCAATGTCGAGCGACTTCATTACGCTCTCTTCTGGGGCAAAGCCAGGTTGGCCTGTTAAAAGTACAATGCGCATATCGGCATTGCCAATAACTTCCCTTATTGTACTAACTAACCTTAACCCAGAGTCGTCGTCTTCCATTACTACATCAATAAAAGTAAGTGCTATGTCGGGGTGTCGACTAAGCTCAAGTGCGGCCTCAGAAACAGAGTTTGCACTTAAAAGTTTAAGGGTGTAGTCACCCTCAATAGAAATGCTATGTAAACTATTTAAAAGCGCTTGCTGGTAATGTATGTCATCTTCAACAGTTAGAATTTTTATAGTTTGGCTATCAGCTTGTACTGATGTTTTTTCTTCTGAAAATTCAAATAATGCATCATCTTTAGACATTTCGTCTCGCTTAATAGTTTTATAAGTTAACAGTTATTTAAAGACATAAAGTGTAATTATAAAAACGGCGGCGTTAGTATTTTTAATCGCTAAAAATAAGTGTAGAAGAGGGGCGGCAAGGTGTCTACTTCGAGAATATGAAAGCCAAACTAAATTATTTTTTCACCTGTTTTGCTTAAAAATACAGTGTAATGTTATTAGTTTTAAATTTTTATTTGTTACTAAAGTGTGTGATTTATATATGCTGTGTGTTTTTTATGGAGGATTAAGCAATATTAATTTGTTCATCAAGAAGTGTGGCTAATCAGTTTATGAGTACAATTGAAAACTACTTTACTCAGGCGCTAGTTATTTGATAAAAAATAAAATAATGCTTTTAGCAAAACACAATTTAGTGTGCTTTCAATCAACAAAAGCAAATAAAAAGGCTAACTATGAAAACCATATTTGTAATATTGAGTTTGTTTATTAGTACTGAAGTATTGGCACAAAATACTAAAAATATGCCAGCGGCTATAAACTGGTTGCAGCTAATAGATGCGGGCGAATATACAAAAAGCTGGCAGCAAGCTGATGTATTATTTAAATCGCAACTGAGTAAAACTAATTGGCGTGACGCACTTAACTCAGTGCGTGCGCCATTGGGAAAAGTGGTTTCTCGCAGCCAAATTAGCGCGCAAGATTACTCTTCTTTACCTGGAGCCCCAAAAGGGGAGTACCTGATTGTGCAGTTTAAAACACAGTTTATTGCTGCAACCCCCTCCATAGAAACCCTCACACTAAGTAAAAGTAGCGGCCAGTGGCGCGCTGTGGGCTATTTTATTAAATAAGCGTTTAAGTTAAATAGTTATTTTGCGTATTTATTAATATTAGAAAAAGCCATAAGCACATCGCGCGCATAATTAAGCCTAGGGTGAGCTAAAGCGCCTTTACGCCACGCCAAATATAAATTGTTTTCAGGGCCTTGTGGGCCTAACTTAATTAACCTTCCTGATTGAATATCGTCGTGACATAAATAATCCGGCAGCACAGTGTAGCCAACGCCTGTTCTAACAATGCCAGCCAAGGCACGTATGTCGGGGCAGCGGGCGATTATTTTTGACGTACAGCTTTGTTTAAATACGGTATCAAAATACTGGCGAATAAGCGGTAATTGACTGTCGTAACTAACCACTGGCAACGTATTTAAAAGTGCTGGTGTAATGGTTTGACCCTCTAAACTTTGCGCTAATAAACGGTGCGCCACCAGTACAAGTTCTTCGCTGTCGAGTACTTCATAATCGTAAATTTTGTTATCGGGCAGGGAAGCTGTAATAGCCATATCGGCAACGCCGGTGTCGAGCGCAGAATAAATTTGTTCGCGATTGCCAGGCAGTACCACTACATCCACATTGCCCGCTTGTAATAAGTTAGCCAATTGCGCAGAAGCCACATAGCTTATATATTCAGCCGGCCCTGCAAGTGTAATTGTACCGCTTACATCGCTTGAGCGAGTACGTACAGAAGCCACTTTTTGTTCTATGGCATCAAGGTGGTTAGCCACTTGGCCTGCTAAATCGTGGGCTGCATTACTTGGTTCTACACCCCGATGGCGGCGTTCAAACAAAGACTTACCAACCACCGACTCCATAGTTTGTATATGTGCGGTGGCTGCAGGTTGCGATAATCCTAAATTTTTAGCTGCACGAGAAATATTTCTACAGCGGTAAACTTCAACAAAGGTGCGTAGTTGAACAAAGTAAGACATAAATGTTTGGTATCAGAAATCCGATAGGTAAAGCAAGATTAACTGAATTCTACTTATTGTAAAGAGCGCGTACACTTGCCCTCATCCAAAGATTAAACGTTATCGTATTTATTTTATAAATTTGGCAATTAATGACTTGTAAGTTAAAGATTAACTCCCATTTTATAAAGCAATGAGCACAAGGGGCTAAGCCCCGTAACCAAGTAGAGTACAAATATGTTAAATTTTGCATTTAAAAACCGCACCGAGATTTTATTCGGCAAAGATCAAATTAATGAGATCGCAAGCCGCGTACCTAGCGAAGGCAAGGTAATGTTTTTATACGGTGGTGGTTCTATCAAAAAGAACGGCGTATATGACGATGTAGTAAATGCACTTAAAGGTGTAGATTTTGTTGAGTTTTCGGGTGTTGAACCAAACCCAACTTACGAAACGCTTTCTAAAGCAGTTGAACTTGTAAAAGAGCAGAACGTTACGTTTATTTTAGCTGTAGGCGGTGGCAGTGTAATTGACGGTGCTAAATACGTAGCCGCAGCTGCAAATTACGATGGCGATGGCTGGGACATTTTAGTAAATGGCGCAGAAGTAAAAAGCGCACTCCCTATTGGTGCGGTATTAACGCTTCCGGCAACAGGTTCAGAAAGTAACGGCAACTCGGTTGTTACCCGTAAAGAAACGCAGCAAAAACGCGCCTTTGGTACACCAATAGTGCAATCGCAGTTTGCAGTGTTAGACCCACAGTACACATTCTCGCTACCTACTCGTCAAATTTCTAATGGTGTAGTTGATGCGTTTGTACACGTTATTGAGCAATACTTAACGTACCCAGTAAATGCTCCACTGCAAGACCGTTTTGCAGAAGGTATTTTATCAACGCTAATTGAGCAAGGCCCTAAAGCCCTAGAAAACCCAGAAGATTACGACGTACGTGCAAACGTAATGTGGTCGGCAACTATGGCGTTAAATGGTTTAATTGGCCAAGGTGTTCCACAAGATTGGTCTACGCATATGATTGGCCACGAGTTAACAGCGCTATATAACTTAGACCACGCTGTAACGCTTGCTATTGTATTACCGCCACTTATGTTTGTTCAACAAGAGCAAAAACGCGCCAAAATCATCCAATTAGGTGAGCGTGTATTTGGCCTAAATATGGAAGACAAAAACGAGCTGATTGATGCAACCATTAAACATACTCAAGACTTTTTTGAGCAAATGGGCATTAAAACAAAACTTGGCGATTACGACCTAGGTGAAGAAGCCGTTGAAGCGGTTGGCAACAACCTTGACCGTAACGGCATGACAGCCCTTGGTGAACATGGCGATATTGACGTTGCTAAAGCAAAGAAAATTTTAAGCTTAGCGCTTTAATTTAATACTAAAACAAAAAATGGCGCTTTTTAGCGTCATTTTTTATGCTTAAAAAGCGAAAAGCTAGACCAATTTTATATTTAAGATATTGAATAACAAACTAAAATCATGCTACTTTTGGGGATTAATTTAAAGGAGTACCCCAAGTATGGACACCCAAATAGACTTTACTACCTACACGTTAGATGAGCTTTATTCTAGCGCAAAAGTAATTGACCGAGAACGCTTCCCTGAGCGCGCAAAAGAAATAGATGAGCTAATTAAAACCCGAGAAGCGCAAGAGCTCACACAAAATACCGACTCAAAAATAGTGGGTGAACAAGCATCACGCGGGGACAGGCTTGTTGCTGCCATTATTGACGGCCTAATAGGAATCGCTTTTACTGTACCTTTAATTATGTATATCGGCTTTGATAGCTTAATGCAGCCAACCCTTGGGTTATCTTTGTTTTTTTTGGGCTTTGGTGTATTTGGCGTGTTAGTGCTTCATGGCTACCTTGTTTATCACCGCGGACAAACTATTGGTAAATACTGTATGTCTATTCGTATAGAAAACCTAGACGGCACACAAGCAAGTTTTACAACTATTTACTTTAAACGCATGTTACCTATGCAGCTGTTATCATTGGCCCCTTCGGTAGGTCAGTTTATTGTTGGATTTGTAAACCCTGCATTTATATTTGGAAAAGATAAACGCTGTTTACATGACCATATAGCAGGAACCAAAGTGAGTAATATTTAGTACTAGCAATACTCAGCGAAGGATAATGTTTTACTGTGGTGCACATGCAAGTGTTCATGACGTTTACCTAGCTAATACCAACAAAGGCTGCAATTAACCAAGCGAGTTTATTATTTAACTCACGATATTGCTTACAGGGACTTACCATGCGCGGCTTTTTATTATTTATTGGTTACTCATCTTATATTGGAAGTGTGGGCGATGGTTTACTTGGCTTGTATGCACTATGGGTTTTAATCAGTAATAATTTAGCACTTTTGAGCTTATCGCTTAATGACTTTTTAGCGCAGTATGTTGAGTTTATTTATTGGGTGAAGCAGGTTGCGCTTTATGTAATGCCCCAAGGCTTTGCCAATTGGTTATTTGGTATTCCTGCTGTTGTTTACTTTCCCGTACGTATATTAATGAGTCTAACAATTGGTTGGTGGGCACTAAAAAAAGCAGCTCAGCTAAAAACAAAAAATGTGTAAAAACTACTCACTTTTAAAATAATTACCTTTTTAAATATTACATTTTATTAGGCCTGACCTACAACTGCGTTAAACGTTTTCTACTGTATTGTTTTTAAATAACATTTTTAAATCCACTTTTCGCTTTTGCTAATTATTTTTGGCACATAAGTTGATGCACTCATTTATAAATTTTTAAAAGGACTGCACATGACCGCTGAATATTTTATGGTGTTGGGGCTGCTTGGGGTGGCATTTTTTTCGGTAGCAGGTGCATTGCTCGGCTATGAAAAAAGCATAAGTGGTTTTGGTGTAGTGGTGGTAGCAACTGTTACTGCTTTAGGTGGCGGCACGCTAAGAGACATACTTTTAGATAAACCTATATTTTGGATAGCCACGCCTGAGTATTTATACTCAACATACGCCGCTATTATTGCCACCATATTTTTTGTGCGCTACTTACCTCATGTAAATAACTATTACTTTTTATTAGTCGATGCCATAGGTATGGCCTTATTTAATATTATGGGGATAGAAAAAGCCTTAATAAGCGGCACAGGTATGGTAATAGCGATAACAATGGGTATCACCACCGGGATTTTTGGCGGCCTAATACGAGACGTAATTTGCCGCGAAGTACCCTCAGTTATGCGAAACGAACCCTATGCTTCAGCGTGTTTAGCTGGCGGCTTAGTTTATGCTGCGCTGTTTACCATAGAAGTCGATTACATTTGGTGTATTTTAGGCTCACTTTTTACCACTGTATTTTTAAGATTAGGCTCGCTTCATTGGGGTTGGCACTTAACTATTTTCAGAAAAAAAGATTTCAAAAATCAAAGTGATTAGGTTTTTAGGCGGGAGTTATTAATTGGCTGAGTTTGCATATGGTACTCATAGTTATCTTCTCCAGTGATCTTAAAACCTAGTCGTGTATAAAGTGCTTTAGCAGGATTATTTTTAAGTACTGTTAATTTGATAGGCTTTAACTTTGCAGTTTTAATTACTTGCTCAATAACGCCTCTGCCGTAGCCCTTATTTTGATGGTTGGGGTGTATTTGTAACTGCATTATTTCAATGTGGCTACCCTATATCTTATACTTTAACGCACCTATGGTTTCACCATTAAACTGTATGAGATGAGAGCAATCGTATTGCTCGTCAACCCTTTCATTATGCTGTTGCTCAGTTAAAAATAAGCTGGCCACCTCAAGGTGCTCTACCATAGTAAGTTTTCTAAGATTCAATTAATAACCTGAGCTCTGGCTAATAAATCTATCTCAAACAGCTATTTTTAGCGCTAACTGCGTTGAATTTACTTGCAATAGGCTAGCTATTGACGCGCAAATTCGCCTTGTTTTCACTTAAAATTTCTAGCTAGAGAAACTAGACCCAGTAACATTACTAGCCAAACTATATTTAAATCTCTTAACCAAAGCTCAGGTTAAACCTTTTTCGCGCGTGGCTTTTGTAAACGTAAAAGCCAAAATGACCTTCCTTGTATTAAAAGTTTAACTTTAGTTGAATTACTTTTTGTAAAAATAAGGTCTTTGTTAGCCATTACAGATTTAATGGGCACACAATGAACTTAACACACACAAATAACGCACTCACCTTTTTACTAACACTCAGCTTTGCATTACTTGGCGTATCGTTTACTTTAGGTGCAAACCCAAACACACTTTCAGCTACCTTTAGTTTTTATAAACTTGATACCTTACTTAGTGTAAACACATTAGGTTTACTCACAGGCACTGCAATGATTGCGCTGGCAGCCACCACCTTGGCTGCGCATTTAAAATTAATAAAGCCTGTGCCCGCACTTATACTCGCATTAGTTGTTAGCATAGTGCCTTTACTTACTTTATTAGCCAGCAACCGTTGGATGGCCCAGTTAGGCGGCTTTCCAATTATTGGCAGTGGGCAAGGCATTATTAAATACTTTGCAGTCATCCCTTTGTATTTATTTTTGTTTTATAAAAATAAGCTAACAGACAAACAACACGTACTTTTAAACTTTATACCGGTTGCTATGGTTTTACTGTGGATTGGCGGCATGAAATTTTATGAGTTTGAAGCCAAAGCCATTGTAAGCCTAGTAGAAACCTCACCGTTTATGTCGTGGTTATACACGGTATTTAGTGTACAAGGCGCATCAAACGTAATTGGTGGGTTTGATGTATTATTTGCAGTGCTTCTTGGCGCGGGTATTTTAATTAACAATAAAAAGCTTATTATTGTTAGTGGTTTAGCGTGTTTGAGCGTATTTTTAATGACCCAAACATTTTTAATTACCGCAAACGGCGCGTTTAGCTCAAGCACGGTATTAGAGCGTTTAGGGCAATTTGTAATTAAAGATTTATGGTATGTAGGCAACTTAGTTGTTATTGCCACTTTAATGCTATCTAAACCAGCTAAATAATATAAAGAGAACTTTATGATCAGTTGCAACCATTACGATTACATCGAAATTGCCTGTATGCACCATTTAAGCGTTGAGCTTATTTTAAAAAATGGCGATGGTGTATGTGGCGTAGCAACTGATACAAAACGCAATGCACTTAAACAAGAGTGCATTGCCATTAATGTAAGTGGCGAGCTAAAGCTTATTGTGCTCACTACAATTAGTATACTTAAAGCGCGTGAAAGTAATCCTTACTTTGATCATGTGAACTTTGATGTTAAGTAAATACCTTACCTATTCGTTTTATCATAAATACCTCAGCGAGCCTGTATCATCAATATGTTAAGGCTCGCTTATCTGCCCAATGCTTTAGCTCATACGTGCTAAATGCCCAAAGCCAAAATTCACCATTAGAATGAACTGTTCACATAAACAGCTATTTTGACTTTGTCCAATAACATTATTAAAAGTCGTTTTGGTGCAAAATAAACAAAGGTTTTTAACTGCATGCCTAATTGCTTGTTTACATTGCAATTATTTAGTGGAATTATTGAGCGATGTAATATACGCCGTTTTGGGGTGTTATAAACCCCCTAAGTGGTGTTCAATAAGCTGTTAGCTGTACTTGGAGTTCTGATGAAAATATGGATATTAACTTTTCTTTCTAGCTTTTCTTTTTTAGGGCACTGTAATACTGAACACCCACCAGAAAAAGGTGCTAACCCTGTTATAAAAGCAATGGAGTGTTTGCGTAATGTTCCTGATAGTGCAATTACAAACCCAGAGCACCTTGTTGCTAAAGAGCTATCGCTAATGACTAGTGTAATTGAAAACATAACTCTCGAACTTGGTACAAATACTAAGGAACAAAAAGAGTTTAGAGAGCTATACAAAGTTGCATACAAACACTGCCCAAAAGAAATAAACATCCTTAAAGCTGGGTATAGAAGTACAGCTAAAAACAGTTTGCTCGGTTTCGCTTCGCTACACATTTTAGCAAACAATTTTTAGCCCCTTATTGGGGCGATAGGCATCAAGGAGATACCGTGAGTAATAATGAAGAACTTAAAGGGCTGTCCGGTTGGCTTATATTAGTTGGTATTGGAGTCGTAATGGGCCCAATCAGGCTCTTTGCTACAACCTTTCCTTTATTCCAACCAATATTCAGTGATGGTACGTGGGAAGCTTTAACGACCGTTGGCTCGGAAGCATACAGTCCATTTTGGGCTCCACTTATAATTGGTGAAATTGTATATAACGTAGCAATGTTTGCTGCCCTAATATATTTAGCATTTCTATTTTTCTCCAAGAACTATAGGTTTCCCTTCACTTACATCTTAATAGTGGTGATTTCATTGATTTTTATACCCTTAGACTCATGGCTAGTTCAGTTTGCAATGCCTGATGAGCCCATTTGGGACACAGAGACAGCTAAAGAATTTTTCAGAGTTCTGATAGGCGGAATAATCTGGGTACCGTATTTGCTTTTATCTAAAAGGGTTAAGGCAACTTTCGTTGAAAAAATGCCTAACAAATCAAGTCAGCAGAACGCCAGCGAAGCTGGCGCCTCAGCTTGAGGCGTTAGCATTCAAATCTACAGTCTAATTATATTGCTAAAGGATTATCTTGAAATACTCTAGGGTTTTACTCTTTTCAGTAGGTTTGTATTTTTTACTAGTTACTCTGTCCACAATAGCAACGTTGATTGTTGGCTTTGATGAGATGATTCAAAGCACATCATACATTTATACTCAATACGTCCTCGGTTTTGTAGCCTCTTTAATCGTTTATTTATATCTAGGGTATAGGCAAACAGTGAGTCCGTATAAACAAGCCTTTTTAGTTGCGGCTGTTTATTGGTTTATTAACTTAAGTGTCGGTGCCTTACTATATATACTGTTAGAAATAACAATAGAGCCCTTAATATATTTGATTCCAGCTTTGCTGCATGTAATCGCTGTTTTATTAGGGACGCTACTTGGTATTCAATTACGTAGTAAGAAAATAAAGCGTAATAAAAAATTGTTAATCAGAACCTAAACAGCTGGTATGGCTCCTGTATTGCTAATTTATGCCAACTACTTATTGTTTAGCAAAGCATTCCACGTTCCTCCAGCATCACTATTTAAGGATGACTAATGAATAATTTAAAAGTGGTTTTAATAACGGGCGGAGGCCGAGGTATTGGTGCTGCTACATCTAAATTATTTGCATCAAAAGGGTATGCTGTTTGTATCAATTACAAGTCTAATCGAGCTTCGGCTGAAGCTGTCGCAAGTGATATTAGGGCTGCGGGTAATCGTTGTATTACAGTCCAAGCAGATGTTTCGGTTGAGAATGATGTAGTAATGCTGTTTAAAAAAATTGATGCAGAGCTAGGCCCTCTATCAGTACTTGTTAATAACGCTGGTATTTTACGTAAGCAGTCGCGTTTGGTGGATTTAACAGCCGAGAGAATTAATACTATTTTAGCAAACAACGTGACTAGTTACTTCTTGTGCTGCCGAGAGGCCATCAAACGTATGTCTACACGTCATGGCGGAAACGGAGGTGTTATTGTAAATGTTTCATCGGGGGCATCTCGTTCAGGTTCACCGAATGAATATATTGATTATGCTGCCTCAAAAGGGGCTATAGATACACTCACCAAAGGATTATCACTAGAAGTTGCCTGTGAAGGCATTAGAGTTAACTGTGTCCGTCCTGGGCTAATTAATACGCAAATGCACGCTGATGGTGGTGAACCAGAAAGAGTAGAGAGGTTAAAAGAGCTTATTCCTCTTAAGCGTGGAGGTGAACCCGAGGAGGTGGCCGAAGCTATTTATTGGCTTTCATCAGCAAAGTCATCGTTTTCGACAGGGAATTTTTTAGATTTATGTGGTGGACTTTAATACACAACAAGCCAATGTAATGGGTATTTCTCACGCTAAGCACTTTTTATTGGATGTTATAAGTTAACTGGGGGGAATATGCTACTCGATAGCTCAGCTCCTGTTTAGAAGTCTGCATTAATGAGGCGTTTTTAAAGCGCAGTAGTGACGCATAGATTAATATTACGATTTAAAAGCATGCAGTAACTAAGCTTTAACTAAGTAAAAGCTTTGTCAGCCGCATTTATTAAACACAACTATTCAAACATAACCTCCCAAACATAACTAAGCCAAATAACGTTATTTTAGTAAACGCGAGTTCATATTACGGTGTGTAATATCTTTACACGCATTTTAAGTTAAGCGCTTGTAGTGGGCGCTTATTTTTAGACTCATTTTACTAGAGATACTCTTTATGAAGTTAAAGTTATTTATTGCCGCTATTATTTCTACCTCTATGTCGTTACACGCAGAGCCAGCTCAAGCAAGTGCCAATTTTACATTTGAAGACCTAAAAGCAATGGCAAAAGCCTCAGCTGAAAAGCCCTATACGCCAACTGCAGTACCAGCCCCTGAGCTTATTGATAAAATTACCTACGACGAGCACTGGAAAATACGCTTTAAAGAAGGTGAAACCTTATACCCAAATGGTAAAAAAGCACCTTTGCAATTATTTTACCCTGGGCGATATTTTCCTGAGCCAGTAAGTATTTATATTAGGGATGATAAAAACAACGTTAAAGAACTGCCTTTTAGTAATGCGCTTTTTGATATGCCCGACGATAGCCCAGCCCACGACCTGCCTCAAGGGTTTGGGTTTGCAGGCTTTAGAATTATGCGCCCCGATATAAAACCAGATTGGATATCGTTTTTGGGCGCGTCTTATTTTAGAACTGATGGCCCACAAGGGCAATATGGTTTGTCGGCTCGCGGTATTGCAATAAATACAGGCATGAGTGAGCCTGAAGAATTTCCACGCTTTTCGGCATTCTGGATTGGCCCCGCAGAGAAAAAAGGTGAAAGTGTGTCTGTTTGGGCATTGCTTGAAGGGCCCTCGATCACCGGTGCTTATCGGTTTGGTTTAAGTAAAGATAACAAAGAAGCCAAAGGCCATATTACCTCTGTGAGTGCTAATTTGTATATGCGCGCCGATGTAGAGCGTTTAGGCATAGCGCCATTAACAAGTATGTATTGGTACTCAGAAAAAGATAAAACAGAAGCTAAAGATTGGCGCCCGGAAATTCACGATAGTGATGGCTTAGCGATTCATACAGGTTCAGGACAGTACATTTGGCGACCGTTAAACAACCCTCAGTCGGTATCGACCAATAGCTTTATTGATGAAAATCCTAAAGGCTTTGGTTTAATTCAAAGAGATCGTGATTTTAATAACTACCAAGACGATGGCGTATTTTATAATAAACGTTCATCAGCATGGATAAAACCTCAGGGTGATTGGGGTAAAGGTGCTGTACAGCTAGTCGAAATTCCTACAAAAGATGAAACGTTTGACAATATTGTTGCCTATTGGGTACCTGAAAAAGAGGCGCGTAAAGGCGATGAATTTACGTTTTCTTATGATATTGAATGGCGCCCACTCGATCCAAAATCAAAAACATTGGCAAGTGTTGTGAATACTCGCCAAGGGCAGGGCGGAATTCCTGGCCAGCCTATTCCTGAGGGCGTGAACAAAATGGTGATTGATTTTGAAGGCCCTGTATTTAAAGGGCTCGATAGAGAAAGTGGTATAAAACCTATAGTTGAAGCCAGTAACGGCGAAATACTAGAGCCAATTGGCGCTTATCCTATAGTGGGAACAAACCAATGGCGACTAGCGTTTGATTACAAACAATCTAACAATAACCCCGTGCACATTCGCGCGTATTTAGTGGATAAAAATGACGAAGCGATAACCGAAACATGGGTAAGTGATGCAAAGGTAACAATTGAATAAGTAAAGCTAAGGTTCAATCATCGTTAAAGTAAAATGAAGGGTTATATATTGCGATGCTTTATATAGCCCTTCAAATTTTAAAGCTATTTTTTATGTTTGAATTTTACCCAAACGGTTTTGAGTATTATTGCAGCTGTAATTAATAGCATTATTGAAAAGGTGTGTTGACCAAAAACTTGAAAGACAAGCCAGGTCGCCACAGTTATAAATACACAAGCTATTAGAAATAAAATATTTTTTAACATCCAATGTTCTCCACACCTCAATTTATATATTTTAGTTTCTATTAAACTAACTTTAAAACCTAAAATTAGCTTAAAACTTACGAGTAACCAGTTATATTGCTTCACACAATTGTAGTTTATTAATTTGTTGCTAAACCTATAGCGAGGCCTATTTTCAGTATATATAATTACAAAAAGTAAAAACACTTTATTCACCTAGTTGCCCAACCTGCACTCATTTACCTTGATAAACCCTATTTTATAGATAAAATGTCGCACTTCTTTAAATAATACTGCCTTTTTATTGCTCATGGAGTAGTTTGTGGTGGTATTAATAGATGTAGATATTAAGCGTGTAATTTTAAGGCTTGTTATGTGCTCTATACATTTATAAAAATTTCACGCTAGGATAAAACGGTTTTGATAATATTAAACAACGATTTACTAATAGGTAAAGGGGCCCATAGAGCTTGTTACAGGCACCCAGATACAGATAACTTATGTATTAAAGTAAGTCATGAAGGGTTCTCTCATGAACAAGAGGAAGAGCTTGCATATTATCAGCGTCTTAATAACAAAAAAATTCAGTGGGATTTATTAACGCGCTATTATGGTGTGGTAGAAACCAATATTGGTAAAGGCTATGTGTTTGACTTAGTAGTCGATTCTAATAATCAAACTTCTAAAACGCTAGAGCATTATTTAAATGAGCCAAATAGTGAAGCGTTAGCGGCTCCGCTATTAAAGTTAAAAGATTATTTAATACAAAACTTAGTTATTACCAAAGAAATAAAGCCCAGAAACATTGCCTGTATTAATAACAACGGCACCATTGAAAGCTGTGTCATTGTTGATGATATTGGCAATACCGAGTTTTTTCCTATTAGTAATTACGTGAGCACAATGGCCAAGCGTAAAATAGCTAGAAAATGGCAGCGCTTTGAGGCGAGTTTAAACAAGCAAGGCCTATACCTTAAATAAGCGTTTAAATACGGCCATGTTATTTAACTCCCTTATGCTAAGTGCTTTGCCATGCATTGCACTTACTTTAACTACTTCTCAAGCTCTTTAATGTAAAGCACAAGTGCACTGTACATTACGCTAAGGGCTTTAGTTACATCATCATCAATAACAGCTTCGGCTGGGTGATGGCTTATGCCGCCAGGGCTGCGTATAAAGAGCATTCCAACAGGGCAAACAGGGGCTATGGCCATGGCGTCGTGCCCAGCGCCTGATGCAAGTGAAGGTGAGGCTTGGTTATTGAGTTTGCATGCACTAGTAAATAAATGCTGAATTTGAGTATCGCACGCAACGGCATTGGCCGCGTGTGTCCATTGCCAATCAAGCGTTAAATTACGCGATGTTGCAATTTGATCTGCTCGTGTGTGTATTGCATTAAGTAATATGGCTAGGTCGTCATCGTTTTGAGCGCGTGCATCAAGGCTAATGGTGGTTTTACCGGCAATAACGTTTGTAGCGCCTGGGCGTGCTTGAATTTGCCCAACGGTGGCAACTTCGCCATTACTCGCACTTTTTGCTAGCTGCTCTATGGCAAGCGTCAGTTCGGCGCAACCTGCTAACGAATCCTGACGTAAATTCATAGGCGTAGTACCAGCGTGGCCGCTCTGACCTGTTAGGGTGATCATAGCGCGCTTTGCCCCTGCAATGGCAGTGACTATGCCTAACGCCTGATTTACCGACTCAAGCACGGGGCCTTGCTCTATGTGGGTTTCCCAGTAACCGAGTAACTCATTTTTGTTTAGTGCTGCTTTTGCATAGTTTGCGGGGTTTAGGCCAAAGTCGAGCATGGCTTGGCGCATAGTAATGCCGTTTGTATCTTCTATATTTAACCACTGCGGGTCAAACTCGTTTGCCAGTGCTTTTGAGCCAATTAATGTGGTGGCAAAGCGGGTGCCTTCTTCATCACAAAAACCCACAACATCTAAATGAAACGGTAAATCAAGCTTAAGTGTATGCGCAAGGGCGGCTATTTCAATACCGAGTAACACACCTAAAATGCCATCAAATGCACCTGCATTGGGTACGGTGTCGAGGTGTGAGCCAATAATTAAGCGTTTAGCGTTTGGGTTTGACGATTTTAGCCGACCCCATAGATTGCCTACTTCGTCTTGCCACGATTGCATACCCGCCTCAGCCATCCACGCGGCAGTAACGCTATTACACTCTTTGTGCTCTTTTGATAAATACACGCGGTGAATGCCGCCTTGCATTTGCGATAGGCCACTGAGTGTTTTACAGCGCGCTAAGGCGCGCGCAGCATAGGTGTTAGCTAGCTCATTATTTAATAATGGCGTTAGAGAGGGGCTTGCAATCGTCATGCTAAATCCTTTTTTTATTTATAATGGGCAAGGGCGGCAATAGCGGCTTCGCCTTTAGGGCCTTTGTAACCGTTGGCATGTAGGCAGGCATCTAAACTTGCCAGTGTTTGCAGTACGGCATCTTTACGAGCGTTGTAACCCATGGTGCCAATACGCCAAATTTTGCCATGCAGTGGCCCAAACGAGGTGCCAATTTCAATACCAAAGTCGGTTAGCATTTGTCCGCGTACGTGATCGGCGTTAATGCCCTCGGGGATATACACACCCACTACGTTGTTCATTTTATGGTTTAAATCGCCAAATACGTTTAAGCCCAGCGCTTGGATACCCGTTAGCATGGCATCGCCATGTAATTTATGGCGGGCAACGCAGTTATCTACGCCTTCTTCAATAACAATACGAGCACATTCTGATGCGCAGTACAGCATGCTGGTGGCTTCGGTATGGTGATTAAGGCGCTCTTCGCCCCAGTAATTCATGATCATGCCTAAATCAAAGTAGTTAGAGCGTACAAATGGCTCGGTGCCGTCGGTATGCTCTGCGGTACGAATACCCGCTTCTACTTTTTTACGTTTTTGGATCCAATCGGCGCATTTGTCGCTCAGTGTTAATGGTGCAGAGCCAGAAGGACCACCTAAACATTTTTGCAAACCAACCGAAAGCGCATCGAGTCTCCACTCATCGGCAGGTAAATCGTTACCTACAATTGAGGCGGTGGCATCGCAGTAAAATAATACATCGTGCTTTTGGCAAATATCGCCAATGTGTTCAAGCGGTTGGTTCATGGTTGTTGAAGTATCGCCTTGTACCATAGCAAGTACATGGGGTTTTACATCAACAATGGCTTTTTCTATTTGCTCGGGGGTAAATACTTCGCCCCACGGTACTTCTATGGTGTGCACTTTTGCGCCTACACGCTCGGCTATTTCAGCAAGCAAGTGGCCAAAGCGCCCCATAATTGGCACAAGTACTTTATCGCCTGGGCGTAAAATAGAGCATAAAACGGCTTCTATTCCTGCGCGTGATGTACCGTCAACTAACATGGTCCATTCGTTTTGGGTTTTAAATATTTCGCGGTAGCGGGCCATGGTTTCGTTCATAAAACCGGTCATTACTGGGTCGTATTGGCCAATTAGCTGCGCCGACATAGCACGTAGTACGCGTGGATCTGCGTTAATTGGCCCAGGCCCCATTAGTAAACGCTGCGGCGGGTTTAAAGTTTGAATTTGCGTGTTGCTAAACATGTTTTAGGCTCCCAGAGTCTGAATAAGCATGCGAATACCCGTTATCATTAAGACAACGGCAAAAGCGCGTTTTAATTGTTTTTGATCCAGCTTGCTACCAATTTTTACGCCAATAGGCGCAAACAAAATAGTCAGCGGAATAATAAGGAAAAAGGCAGGGAGGTTAACTAACCCCCACGTACCTAGGGGAGCATCGGTTGGCGTTGTGCCAATACTTAATAAGGTAATTACGCCCGGTAGCGCAATCAATAAGCCAAATACGGCTGCAGTGCCTACGGCAACATGAGCACGTACGTTAAATGCGTTAAGCATGGGCACACCAATTGTACCGCCGCCTATGCCGATCATGACCGATAAGCCACCGACAATACTTGCCATAATGCCTTGGCCAAATTTACCCGGTAACTTACTTACAAGGGCAGGGGCGCCGGCTCTAAATAACATGTTAAGGCTAACTAAAATAGCAATACAAGCAAACATAAGTACCAGTGCATTACCGCGTATTGAGTGCGCTAAGTAGCTGCCTACAACGGCCATTACTAAAATAAACGGCGCCCAGTATTTAATTAAAGCAAGGTCAATGTTGCCCTTTGCATGGTGCGAGCGAATAGACGAAATAGAAGTAGGCACTATGGTGGCAAGCGATGTGGCGGTTGCTATCATCATGGCCGACTCAGGGCTTACGCCAAAACCTTGCAATAAAAAGTACAGCACAGGCACAATTACTATGCCGCCGCCTACACCAAATAGGCCTGCTAAAATACCCGCAAAAATGCCGGTTGCTATTAAGGCCACAATAATGGGCCATTGGTTTATTATTTCTGTCATTGTGTTCCTGCTGTAGTTACTGTTGCACGACCATCTGAACGAGGATCGGTTGCTGCTTCAAGGCTGGTAGGTGTATCTAAAATTGCACCCGCGTGGCCCATCATTTCATTGTTATTATCAACGCTTACCCAGTCGTGGTCACGTTGATTTAATTCATGTTTAATTTGTGAGGCTAGGGTTTGCTCTACTTTTAAATTAGTGCTGGTGTCGCCCCATGTACGGCCAAGTAACCAGCGCGGGTCGCTCACCGCTTGGTTAATCGATTTATTACGCCATGCGTAACCTGTAAATACTGCGGCTTGAGTTTGAGGTTGCCCCTCACCGCCCATGGTGCCGTAGGCAAGGCGCCTGCCATCGTCAAATTTTGCTAAAGCAGGATTAAGTGTATGAGCTGGTTTTTTATGTGCTTTAAGTACGTTGGTTTCATCAGTGTTTAAACTAAAGCTTAAACCGCGGTTATTCCACACAAAGCCACCTTCGCTCATGAGTATTCCGCTGCCAAATTCCCAGTAAACACTTTGAATAAAGCTCACGAGTTGGCCGTTTTTATCGCGTGCTGCCATCCAAACAGTGTCGCCTGGCTGGGCACTAAATGGCCATTGCTTGGCTTGGGCCATATCAATATTGTTTGCAAGCTCGCTTAAGCGCTCATCTGTTAGTGCGTTTTTGTAATCGTCGCTGAGAGCTTCTGGGTCGGCCCAAAGTGTAGGGCGGTGAGTAAAGCTTTGTTTGGTTGCCTCTACAATTAAGTGGGTCCAGTCGGCTTCGGTGTTAGCTTTGTGTTTTAGTTTATTAACCGCACCAATTATCTGTAGTGAATGCACCCCTTGTGTAGGAGCTGGTAAGTTATAGCAACTAATACCCGATAAATTAGCACTAAGTGGTGTTACTACATCTGCTTTTGTATTTGCAATGTCGGCTGGGGTAATAATACTGCCGGCTTTGGCTAAATCGCTGGCAAACGAGTCGGCAAGTTCACCTTCATAAAAAGCGTTTAAGCCGTGCTTTGCCAAATGCTCAAAGGTATTGGCAAGTTTTGGGTTTTTAAAGTGTTGCCCTGCTTGTAAAGGTTTACCGTTGGGGATGTATAGCGCTTTAAAGGCATCGTTAGTGTTGGTAACACTTGCCAGTTTTTCGCAGCCCGCTTGCAGGCTTTTTGTAACAGTAAAGCCTTCGCGGGCAAGCTTAATAGCAGGCGCTAAAATAGTACTTAGTGGCAGGGCTGCGTGCTCATCTACCTCAATTGCTTTTTGCCAGCCACGAAGCGTAGCCGCTTGAGTCAATGCGCTTAAACCGCCTCGCTCTGGTATGTGTTGCTCATTACTGTAGGCACTTATGTCGCTTGGTGCGCGCCCGCATGCATCAATTGCGGTGGGTGTGCTTTGGTTTGGGTTATCAATAAGCCAAAAACTGTCGCCGCCAATCGAGTTCATATGTGGGTAAACCACGCTAATAGCAGCTGCTGCCGCTACCATTGCTTCTGTGGCTGTACCGCCTTGTTTTAGTATGAAGGTGCCTGCCTCGGTCGCTGAAAAGTGCGGGGCAGTAAATGCAATGTTGTGTGTGCTCATGCAAGTGTGTCCTGTTTAAAGTGTGCAGCTAATTGTTGTACGCAGGCAAGTAGGCTTTTATCGTTGCCGTGGCTCATCATTAATGAAAACCCATATGGGTGGCCATTTTCTAAATTAGCCAATGGTAAGTGAACTTGCGCCGAGCGGCTCAAGCCCGCAATGGCAGATAAGGTTATAATTTGCATACGTAAAGCGCTTGTGTCGGCGCCTAATTTAGGTGCGGTTGTGGGTGTGGTTGGCAAAAATAAACAACTGTTTGTGTTTAGGTTTTTAGCTATTAGTGTTTGCCACTGGGTTTGTACGTGTAGTGCTTCTTGCTCTTCTTGGGCGGTTAGTGCCAATGCCATTTTAAAACGTGCCGCAATTGCCGGAGCAAACTGGGGAAGTTGCCCTGGCAATTGAAGCCAATCTTTATGCATTTTAGCTATTGCGCGCCCTTGCAGTATTCTAAAGCTATCAGCGAGTTCGCTTAATAAGTTGCTATTAGGCAGTTCAAGTTCTTTATGATGCTTAAAATAAGGTTTGGCTTTTTTTAGTAGTTGTTTAATAGGTGCTTGTAAAGCAGGGCTTACTAGCTCAAATAACGGCTCACAAATAACTAAGGTATCAACGTTATTAATAGTTTGGTTTGGTAACAGTACATTGCCTACATCGCTTAGTAATTCTGCACTTTGGGTAAGCCAGCCAATGGTATCAAAAGGGGGTGCTAGCGGAATTAGGCCGTCTTTTTCAATCACGTTATGGCTGGGTCTGATACCAAATAAGCCGCAGTAACTTGCGGGTATTCTAATAGAGCCGCCAGTATCGGTACCTAAGCCAATATCGGCTAAGTTAGCAGCAACGGCGGCAGCCGAACCCATACTCGAGCCGCCACTTGCATGACCGCTAAGTTTTGGGTTTTGTGCCGCCCCATAGTGAATGTTATTTCCCTCTAAGCTGTAAGCAAGCTCATCGGTGTGGGTAAAGCCTGTAAAGCTACAACCCTCTTTCATTAACTTATTTACCGCACTTGCTGTTTGCTGGGCAGGTTTTGATGCTTTAAACCAGCTAGGGTTACCTGCGCTGTTGCGCTCGCCTTTAACAGCAAATACATCTTTTACTGCAAGGCGCTTATTGTTAAGTGCGCCGTGGGTGTGTGTTTGCCATGTTTTAGGACCATGATCACAAAAAATACCGGCAAAATTATTATGTGTTTTGGTACTCATATCACCACTCGTTATAAAGTAAATCTGACCAACTGGTTATAGTCAGATTTAGGGTGATTAAAAAGACGAATTAATTATTATTATTTTTCAGCCCACTGCGTAACATCTTATTTTTATTTTACAGAGCCTGATCCGCTTTTTAATCGGTTAGCTTATTATATTGCCTAAAAGCTAAGCAAAAGCAATGCCAAACACAATAAAGTTGTCCGCTCGGTCAGGTTTTTGTGGGTTTGTATGGTGTTTATAAAAATTTAAGCAACTAAGAGGGCGTAATTTAGAGGTGAAAACACACCAAGTTGGTGCGTGTTTGCACCATCTTGGTTGTAAGTCGGGGGTTTACAATAGTGCGTTTGGGCTAATTATTAAGCCGTTTACATCGGCGTATAACCAATCATTTGGCTTAATTGTGGTGCTAAGCATAGTTACGGTTTGGTTTTTATCACCAAATCCACGTTTTAAAGTACTACGCGGAGTTGAGCCAAGCGCCATTACGGGTAAATCCATAGTGGCAAGTATTTCTATATCGCGGCAACAGCCGTTAATAACAACGCCTTCCCAGCCATTTTTTAATGCGCGCTCTGCCATTATATCGCCTATAAAAGCAAAGCGTTTACTGGCAAAGCCATCAATAACTAATATTTTGCCCTTGCCGTTTTCATGCAGTATGTCGGCGGCAAATGAATTGTCTTCTGGGCAGGTTACTGTAACTGCTTGGCCACTAAAGGTGGTTTTTTTACCAAAGTGGCGCAGGCCGCTGTCGGCTACTTGTACGCTCTGGCGGTGATCGTCAAATAAATCGGGGGTTGTAAAGTTATCCATGGGTTAAGCCTCACTTTGCTCGGGTATTTTTAAGCCAATACCTTTTAAAATAATGTGGGCAATTGACTGCGTAATGTGTGCCACATCGGTTTTATCGTATTCTAATTTGTTCATAACTAGCAGTACTTCCGCTTGAAAGTCGGCGTAGTATTGTGTGGTTGACCAAATGGTAAATAATAAATGGTAAGGGTCAACGTTATCCATTTTATCGGCGTCAATCCATGCTTGAAAAACATCAACCTTTTGCTTTACCCAAGGGCGTGTATTCGTTCTAAAATAGTTTTGAAGGTACGGTGCACCACGCAGTATTTCGCTGGCAAATAAACGCGATTGCAAAGGCTGATTAACGGCAAGTATTACTTTGCTTTTAATGTAGTTATAAAGCACATATGCGGGGTCGTCCTCAGGGGTGACGTTATCTAGCCCTAAGTTCCAATGCGCTATTATGCGGTCTATTACGGCTTCGTATAGGCCATCTTTACTTTTAAAGTAATATAAAATATTGGCTTTAGGCACGCTTGCCTCTTTGGCAACCATACTCATGCTAGCGCCATCGTAACCAAGCTGAGAAAACAATTGCTCTGCGGCATCGAGTATTAACTTTTGGTTTTTCTCTCGGGTGAGTTCTTTTTTATTTGGCTTTGTTTGTGTGGTCATTATGGCGTTGCTGAGTTTAAGGTGTTGATTGATTGTAACTTTACTGACCGAAAGGTCAATTACTAAAATTTGCTTTATTTTATATAAAAGTATTAGTAACAATTGTTTAAGTAATTAATTACTGGTAGCGTACCCCTAAATACAGGTAGTACTTTTAGGTAGTTAATGGACTTTTTTTCTAATCATAAATATACACTTTATGGCATCGCCGCTATTTTACTATGGAGTTGTTTAGTTGCTTTGCTGCGCGATGTGTCTGAGTTATTTGGCCCCATTGGTGGTGCTGCGCTTATGTATAGCGTAAGTGCACTTTTTTTAATTATAGTAATGGGGCCGCCAAAGTTAGGTGGGTTTAATAAACGCTATATTATTTGGGGCACTGCTTTATTTGCCCTTTATGAGGTGTGTTTAGCACTGTTTGTAGGGCTGGCTAATAATCGCCACCAAGCGGTAGAAATGGCCGTTATAAATTACTTATGGCCCACGCTTACTATTTTACTCAGTATTATAGTTAACCGTAGTAAAGTAAGTTTTTGGATTTACCCTGGCATGTTGCTCGCCTTTTTTGGTGTAGCGTGGTGTGTTGGCGGTGATAGTGGTTTATCTATTAGTAGTATTACCAACAACTTTGCAAGTAACCCTACGGCCTACTTGTTGGCTTTTGTAGCGCCATTTATTTGGTCTGTATACTGTGTCATTACTCAAAAAAGCAGTAATGGTAAAAACGCCATAGTGCTGTTTTTTATAGCCACAGCGTTAAGTTTGTGGGTGCTATATGGTTTAAGTGATGAACCCGCTATGGTGTTTTCGTTACATGCAACAATTACGCTTGTTTTAGCAGGTATAGTGGTAGGCAGTGGTTATGCACTTTGGAACCAAGCAATTATTGGCGGTAACTTAATGCTGCTTGGTACGCTTTCGTATTTTACGCCGGTTTTTTCGGCTATTATCTCGGCGCTTTATTTATCAATTACCCTTAGTGCCTCATTTTGGCAAGGGGTAATAATGGTAACTGGCGGCTCACTCGTTTGTTATTTTGTAACGCGTGAGAAGCCAATTAAAAAGCAAATAAACCCAGTTAATTAATTAACTGTGTTTATTTAACCACTCGAGTGCGTGTGACCATAAACCATCTGACTTTTTACTAAAAAACTTCATATGGCCAATTTCTTTTAAGCCATAGTCTTTAGGGTTTAAGGTTAACTTACTCGCTTTTAATTTTGGGAATACCGAGAGCATATCGGCGACATTCGCGTTATTTGCAATGTCGTCGTCGGTGGCATTAACCCACATTGACGGCATAGCTAAGGTGTTGTAACAGTGTTGAAATACGGTATCGCCAAATGCCGATTGCACATAACCTTGCGCGTTACACCATTTTTGCCACTGCTTAGCAACGCCTTTAGGTAGGGGCTCGCCCATCCCAAACCATTGAGATTTAGTATGGCCAAATAGTGCGTTACTGAGGGGAATAACCCCATTCATAAAAAAGTGCGCTTTAACCTGATACGCCAAGCGCATATTGGTTAATTTCCCCGACGAACAAGCAAAGTTAAACGCTGAGCTTAACTGATCTGCATTATGCATAAGCCCGACTAATTGCCCGCCGGCGCTGTGGCCAACTAAATGATATGAAGTATCAGGAAAGGTTTTTTGCAAATACTCAAGTACGGCTGGCATGTCTTGCTCGCCCCAAGTTTGTAATGTGGCCTTACTTTTTTTAATACTGCGGTTAAGCGATTGGCCAATGCCTAGGTTATCAAAGGTAATTACGCCAAAGCCATGTTGCTGTAAGTAAGTGGCAAAATTTGCATAAAACTGTTGTTTTATACCGGTTGCAGGGGCAATCATCACCGCTCCTTTAATAGGGCTGGTGGGTGTAAAAAGGTGTGCGCTTAGAGTTTGCCTGTCGTTACAGGTTATAGTGACGTGCTTTGAAGCGTTTGTGTTCATTACTTATTGTTGCTTTTTTAAATGCTCAATTCAAAAATGGTAGCTGGTTAGACCAGCTTAAGCAAGAATAGAATAACAGCTTAAACCAAAGCTTAATTACCAGGGGGCGATATACCAGTTTGTAAAGTGTTTAGCGCTGACGTTTTGAAAAGGGGCAAAGCAGTAAAGGGGGGTTTAATTTGTTAGCTTAAACCCCGTTGTAAAACTACTATTGTGTACTTGTATTATGGGCAGATTTTGCTTTTACTTTTTTGGCGCTAAAGTAAAATATAAGTGCAAATACTACCGCACTAAAATCAACAGTAATACTTTGATAATATTTAAAATAGTGCTCTGTAGATATGGCTTGTAATAGGGTCGAGCCCGCCATACATAAGCACAAACCTGCCAGGCTAACTAATCCCCAATAACTTGCGTGCTGAGTCCCTTTTTTAAAGGTGTAGGCAACAAAAGCAAAAAATACTATGTAGTAGCTATATAAATAGCTGTAATTTGCATTAGTTGTAAATTGGTTTACCCACTTACCGACTAATAAAGTGGCAACCACTGCAATTATTGACCCTAAGCACACACCAATTGTTAAATTAGCCATAAAAAGAGTACTGCGTTTATTGGCATCTTTTTTAGCACGTTTGTCTAACCACAATAAATTACCTGAATAAAACAAAAACGCACCAAATAGTCCCATTACAAAGTAACCCCATCGGCCCCATTCACCTCCATACGTACCAAAGTGTAACGAAAAGATGCTTGCAACCATGTTACCCCAGTGGCTTTCTTCACCTTGAGGGTAACTTGAGTTAAGGATTTCTAATGTATACGGCTGTAAAAATAAGTAGTCTGTATCTGGGCCTCTAACGACGGCGCTTTCATTACTCATTTTAACAATTGCTGTAGGGCTGTTGGTATTTAGTCGACTCAAAGCAATGTGAATTGGCTCATAGCCTGGGGCATAGTTTTTTGCAGCTAAAAGCTGTTTTTCTATACTGGGTAAGTTTTCAATTTGGTAACTGTGCGCTGCTGGAGGAGGGCGCTGAAAAAACGATTTATCGTCGTAAAATGGCGACAACCCATCATAAATTAAATCGTGAAAAGCAAACACAACAACAGTAAAGGCAATAATTAAATGAAAAGGTAAGCTGGCGATACCCACTAAATTATGGCTATCGAGCCAAAAGCGGCTTGGGCCTTTTTCTTTTCTGATTGCAAAGAATGTTTTTACAAGTGTTGGCAATAAAATAATTACCCCAGACACCAACGCTAAAAAGTATAAAACCGACGCAATGCCCAGTATGTATACACCTGATTGGTCATGCCCAATTTCGCCAGCAAAACCAGCGGTACGATGCAGATAGTCAATTAAATCTGCGAGCTTACTTTCGCTTTTTTGCTCAATAACTAGCTCATTTTTACTATTTAAATGTAAAAACTGTAATTGGTTATCAAGGGCCATTCCTCGTTCTTTACCTTGGCTGTACCAAGATAGCGGCGCTTGATCAGTTAATAAATCTATAGAAAAGCCATTACTCATTTGCTGAGGGTATTGCACAATAGCTTTATCTACTAAGGCTTGATAGTTGCTAGTTTTTGGCTCAGTTACAGGTGCGCTTACAGGCGTTGCCCAATCAGCTAGCTCATACTTAAACATAGTTAAGCTACCCGCGTAAAAGCCGATAAACAGTACTAAGCCTGCAATGATCCCAGTCCAAGTATGAACACCTTGGTAGGTACGTAAAATATCTGCTCTTACTTTCATAGCCCATGCCCCAACATTAAAAATAAACTATAAAGCGTTATATTTAGCCCACCGAGAGTTAGCCATGCTTGCTTTGCAGATTTAAATAAATACGTGAAGCTAAAAATAGTTAGCCATATTAGTGGGATCATCCACATATTGAATTGTACTTTGTCGCGTGCATCTATTCCTCCGGGGCCATACCAAGCAAAAAATGCGACTAGAACAAATGCAAGGGCTAAGCCTAAAAGGCCTCCTGCTAGGCTTTTTCCTAGCCAAGTTGGTTTAATTTTTTGCCTTTGTACTGCGCTCATTAGTTAATATCCTTACTTTTAAATAAGCTCGTAAATGGGACGATCATCAAAGCCAGCATAACTATTAACAGAATAAAAAATGCGGCCGCAGCAGAGGTAAAAATATAAAAAGCTAAAGCGATTGCCGCTATAAAAAGAAGGGTTGCAAGTTTACGCCAGTGCTTAGATATAGGCTTTTTTAATAACCTTTGATGGCGGTTAGTGCAATAGAGCAAAGTTGTAGCAATGAGCAGGATTAAAATAACAGTAAGTTGAAGCATGGTTGCAGTTAGTTATTAATGTTTATGCTAGTGTAAATGATAATTAAACTCAATTGCAATGGTGTTGTGGTTGTGTTATTTTTTTTCCCCCAGCAATATCAACTATTTATAAAAGGAAATAACCGTGGTTGCTTCATTTAAACGCAATAAACTGTCTTTATTTATTGCGAGTTCTTTATTATTTACTCAAAGCCAAGCGTTTGCCGATGACCAAACAAGTCGCGAGTCAATGGATACTATTGTGGTCACAGGTGAAAAAATTGAAAAATCACTCAAAGATACAATTACATCGGTAGCGGTAGTAGATAAATCGTTATTAGAAAATGGGCAACTATCTTCTGTTTCTGACGCTTTAGCCGAAATGGCTAATGTGGTTGTACTAACTGGTGCTGTGCCTGATATGCGTGGGGTATCGGGTAATGGCGGCGCCACCGGTTTTAATTCGTTTAGTGGTGGGTCAAAGGCCCGTGTTTCAACATTGGTTGATGGTGTAAGCCAGCCGTTTGTCGCTGATTTAACCGGCGACACAGGTCTATGGGATATAGACCAAATTGCGGTATACCGCGGGCCACAGTCTACTAGTAATGGCCGTAATAGTATTGGTGGTGCTGTTTATATGACAACCAAAGCACCCACACAAGATTTTGAAGGTGCCGTGCGTGTAGGGTACAAAAACCAAGACAACTACTTCGATACTGCGGCAGTTATTTCAGGTGGATTAATTGATGACGTACTGGCATTTCGCTTATCTACCCAATATGTTAACGGCGAAACATTTAGTAACCCAACGCACTACGAAACTAACCCAACAGATAAAAACCTTAACGAGCTCAATACCAGTAGTACGCGCGCAAAGTTATTGTATACCCCAACTTCAGACTTATCGGTGCAGTTAACATATTCAACGTACAGCGAAGAGGGTAATACCGGCCGTAAATATTTTGAAGGTGATGAACCAACGGATTATATTCCACTATTTCAGCGCGATATGGATACGCAGTCAGATACAACGCAGGTAGATATTAGCTACAAAATTAACGATAATTTCTCGTTCGATATTTTACTTGCCTATATGGATTACGAATGGGGCTACGAAGCATATGAAGCACTTGCCAGTGCTGAGTCTGACGTGTCGATGGATGAAAAAAATATCACCATTGATAGCAAGCTAAACTTTGGCTTAAACAGTGATTTTTACTCAGGCTTTGTGGGTATTGCTTATTTTGACCGTGATCAAGATTTTAAAAGCGTAGGCGCAACAGAATATTTTGGTGACGACAGCAGTGACTCAAAAGCAATTTATTCAGAAACAAGCTTTAAGTTAAGCAAAGCGTTTACGCTTACCGCAGGGCTTAGAGTAGAGCGTGAAGAGCAGCTTCGTAATTTTGATATGGCTTTTGGTGGCAGTAGATTAGTTGAGCAATTAGATGACTCTAACACTATAAAATTACCTACATTAGCAATTCAATACAAAATTACAGATGAAACAACGTTATCGGCCAGTGCTCGTAGAGGCTATAACTCGGGTGGCGGCGCGTTAGATTTTACCGCACAAGAGTATTACTACTACGACCAAGAATCAGTAAATACCTACGAGCTGGGTTCGCGCAGTGTGCTTAATAATGGTGATATTAATATTAGCGCGAACATTTTCTATAATAACTTTGACGGGTATCAAGCGTTAAGCTCAGATAGAAAAATCACTAATATTGATGATGCACATAGCTATGGTTTAGAGCTTGAAGCGTACAGTATGTTAGGTGAGCAATGGCAACTACATGCAGGGCTTGGGTTACTTAAAACTAAAATAGATGAATCAGCCACGTACAGCGATGCCGTTGGCAACGAGCTTAACTCTGCACCAGAGCTTACAGCGAGCTTAGGGTTATCGCATTGGTTTACTGATAGCTTAAAGGTTAATGTAAGTGCTAATTATGTGGATGAATATTATGGTGATTTAACTAATACACAAGAGCGTATTGCCGGTGGCTACACAATTACACGTGCCACAATTAGTTACGATAGTGAGCATTGGTTAATGAGTGCTTATATTAACAACGCGTTAGATGAAGAAGCCTATACATCGGTAGAACCTGCTAGCGGGCGTTACCCAACAGGCTATGTGGCTGTTGTTAACCCTCAAACGCTTGGTGCGTCTGTAACGTATCGCTTTTAATATTTAAAAAGGGGAGTGAGACAGTTATTGGATAAAACGTGTCTCACTTTTATATAAATCACTGTGATTATTGATGTGTTCTCTCCTCAATTACTGAGTGTGAGTGGTAAATAATACCGTATTAATTTTGCTTATTTACCTGTGCGAGTAAGTCGAGCACTTTTTGTTGACCAAAAGTTTGTGCAAATTGCTCAGCGGTTTGGCCTGCTTTGTTTTGATGTGCGTTATCGCAATCAAGACTAACGAGTGTTTTAGCTATGCTAAATTCGCCTCTAAATATTGCGGCCATTAGCGCTGTGTTACCGCGGTTGTCTTCAAGGCACGCATTAGCACCTAATTGCAGTAAGGTATTTACCGTGCTTTTATTGCCATGGTAGGTGGCAATCATGAGGGCGGTGTAACCTTTGTTGTTGTAGCTATTAATAGGAATGCCTGCATCAACAAACTGCGTTATAACGGCTGTGTCGTCGGTGCGCGCGGCAGCAAAGTAATAAGCAAGTAGGCTTTCGTACTGTGTTTGGGCGGTTGTAGGCTCATTTACAGTGCTTTGTTGTTCATTACCAAAGCTTGAAAAGCTCATCACTAAAGTAAATATTATAAGTAATTTACGCATAGGGTTTACCTTTTTAAAAAAGAGGAAAGCTAGGCTTTCCTCAATAACTTACAGGTTGGGTAATCTATTAAAGCTTAGCGGCTAGTTGCTTAACTTGTTTCATGTCGCCATTTACGGCTTTAGTTAAACGTGTACCGTATTCGCTGTCTGCTTTGTAGAAGTGGCTAAGCATTTTGTGCATAACTTTGCTGTCTTTTACTTTACCTAAATCGCCAGCTAAGTTGTTAACTAAGTTAGTACGCTCTTGCTTGCTAAAGCTACGGTAAAGTACACCAGCTTGAGCAAAGTTTTGCTGCTTTTTAATCGCTGCTTGTTGTACGTAACCTTTAAGCTCTGTGTTACTTCTACGTGCAATTGGATTTTCTGCAACATTTTCGTGACTAGGTTGGTAGTTCACGTTGCTTGTTGTATTTCCGTAGTTCATTGCGCCGTCTTGGTTGTAGTTAACCACTTCAACTTTTGCACGGTTAATTGGCAATTGCTGGTGGTTAGCACCTAAACGGTACATTTGTGTATCAGCGTATGAAAAAACACGCCCTTGCAATAGTCTGTCTTCTGAAGGCTCAATACCTGGAATAATATTCGCCGGTGCCATTGCAACTTGTTCTGTAGATTGGAAGAAGTTAGTTGGCATACGGTTTAAGGTCATTGTTCCTACTTTAGTTTCTTTGACGTCTAACCACATTTTTGTTGCATCTAATGGGTTGTAGTCAAAGTCATCTAACTGCGATGGATCAAGTGTTTTAATGTATAGGTCCCACTTAGGGAAGTTGCCTTTACCAATTTCGCTGTAAAGGTCACGTGTTAAGTGTTGGAAGTCTTTACCTTGCACTTCGTTTACTTCTTTAGCGTCAAGGTTGTCTATACCTTGTTGGCTCACCCAATGGAACTTAACGTATTTAACATCGCCTGATTTATTAATCATTTTGTATGCGTGTACGCCCCAGCCATCCATTTTACGTAGGCTTGCTGGTGTACCGTAGTCACTGTAAACCCACGTTAGCATGTGAGTAGAGCCCGGCTCGTAAGAGAAAAAGTCAAAAAAGCGGTTAGGATCTTGAATGTTATCTACCGGAGATGGTTTTAACGAGTGAACCATATCTGGGAATTTAATCGCATCTCGAATAAAGAACACAGGTAAGTTGTTACCTACTAAATCCCAGTTACCTTCGTCTGTGTAAAATTTTGTAGCAAAACCACGTGGGTCACGAAGCGTTTCTGGACTACCTTTAGAGTGAATTACAGAAGAAAAACGTACAAATACGTCAGTTTCTTTGCCTGCTTCTGCAAATGGCGCTGCAATTGTTAAATCGTCTAATTCTTTAGATGCAACAAATACACCGTGTGCACCAGTACCACGCGCATGCACTACACGTTCAGGAATACGTTCACGGGCAAAGCGTTGAAGCTTTTGAATTAGTTGTACATCTTCAAGTAATACACTGCCGCGCTCGCCAGCGGTCATTGAGTTTTGGTTATCGCCAACAGCTGCGCCGTTGTCTTTAGTAAGTGTAGTGGCAGCACTTGCAGGTAATGCCATTGCCAGTGCTAACGCGCTTAGCGTTAGTGTAGATTTATTATTAATAGTGTTTTTTTGAGTATTCATTGTCGACCTCGTCTTAATAAAGTGCCGGCAGTGTTGCTGGCTGTTTAACTGTTAACGAGTGTATTAATAAAAATTAATTCGGTAAAATTGATTGTTTAGATTGTTGTCATCACAAAATTAGATGGTGCATGAGTAACCATAATCGATTTACTTAATGGTTATTGAAATGTTCGACCTTAGTCGTAATTGCATTTTTGAAATCAATGAAAACACAGACTATTTCATAATTAATGAATAAATATTCACCACCTTGGTGCGTTTTTCACTAACAAGATGTTGACTTATTATAACAATAAAGAGAATATGCTCACTTGCTGGGCTTATGCTCAAGTTAAGGTTGCACCAAACTAGGTGCATAAAAAGGGGCAATATGAATACTAAAATTGAATTAGTTATTTTTGATTGTGATGGTGTTGTTATAGATAGCGAAATATTAAGCGCGCAAGTGTTAATAAATATGCTTGCAGATATTGGCGTTAATATTGACCGTGCTTATGTACAACAACATTTTTTGGGCTGTAATTTTAAAACAGTGACCCAAAACTTATTTAATACCTTTAACGTGACCCTAGCTGAGAGCTTTGAAGCCGATTACCGAGAAGCACTATTAAACGAGTTCGAAACTGCATTAATGCCAACCAATAGCATTAAAGAGGTTTTACAAGGTTTAGCTGTACCGTGCTGTATTGCTACAAGTAGTAGCCCTAAGCGCACAGCTAAAGCATTAAGCGTGGTTAACCTTGGGCAATACTTTAATAAGGTATTTACCTCAAGTGAGGTAAAAAACGGTAAGCCAGCGCCCGATTTATTTTTACATGCCGCTAAGCAAATGGGCGTTAAGCCACAAAACTGTTTAGTGATTGAAGACTCTAAAGCCGGCGTATGCGCTGCACTTGCCGCAAATATGCAAGTGCTGCATTACAGTGGCGGCGGACATATGCAAGATGCAGTGAACTTTGTTCACCAAGCATACCCAGATGTTGCACATTTAACGCACTGGGATGAATTTTACAATCAGTACTCGGCATTACAAACACAGTAATAGAATTAACGCGGTAGGCTCTTAAACACTGACGGAGCGTGTCGCTAAAATGCATTATTTATTAAGAAGTTATAGTAGTAGCATTATAAAAGGCACAACATTTAGCTAATTATTAATTTAAATAAGAAACGCTTATTTAAATTGGTATTCAGTGCTGTGCTTACAACAATAGGAAAATACCATGGCATCAAGTCCACACACACAAACATTTAAAGATGTTAACGAAGAGCAACTTCCTGTTGCTAATCATAAGCTTCACGGTTGGAAGCACTTTGCTGGTTTATACGCTGGTGAACACGTTGCTGCAACCGAGTTTGTTATTGGTGCAACCTTTGTTGCATTAGGCGCATCAACCATCGACATTCTATTAGGTTTATTAATTGGTAACCTATTAGCTATGTGTTCTTGGTGGTTAATTACCTCGCCAATTGCGGTAGAAACACGTTTAAGTTTATACAACTACCTAAACAAAATTGCTGGTAACTCAATGACCAAGCTCTATAACTGGGCAAACGTGGTCATATTTAGTGTTATATCCGCCGCCATGATCACCGTATCGGCTACAGCCGTCAGGTTTTTATTTGATATACCCGCCCAGCTTGATTGGTACCCTAACAGCCTAGCATTTGTAGCCATTGTTTTATCGGTTGGCTCAATTGTTGTGTTTGTAGCTATGTATGGCTTTTCTACGGTTGCTGATTTTTCTAAAATTTGTGCGCCGTGGTTGTTTGTTATTTTTATAGCAGGCTCGTTTGCGTTATTCCCAGAGCTTTCTAACCATGTATTAGGAGTCACCTCGCTAACAGGGTTTGATGACTTTATGGCGATAGGGGATTCATCAATCTGGACTGGTACAAATGCTGATGGCGAAAAAGGCATTGGCTTATTAGAAGTGATTGGTTTTGCATGGGCTGCAAACTCTATTACCCACTTTGGCTTAATTGACATGGCAATCTTTAGATTTGCTAAACGTAAAAGCTACGGTTTGTTTTCAGGCGTAGGTATGTTTTTTGGTCATTACATTGCATGGATCTCTGCTGGTATTATGGGCGCAGGTGTTGCGGTATTACTTAAAACAACTATTTCATCACTTGATCCGGGTGATGTTGCTTACCACGCATTAGGCTGGACGGGTTTTGTCATTGTAATTATTGCTGGCTGGACGACAGCTAACGCTAACCTTTACCGTGCAGGCCTTGCAGCACAGTCTATTTTTGTTGATAAATCGCGTGAACGTACAACCGCTATTGTAGGTGTTGTAACCGTTATAATTGCGTGTTTCCCGTTTGTATTTTCGCAAATGTTACCACTGCTTACTTACGCAGGATTATTAGTAGTGCCTGTGGGCGGTATTGTATTTGCTGAGCATGTTTTATTTCCTAAAATTGGTTTAACCCGTTACTGGGCTAAATACAAAAACATTACCCGTAGCGTGCCGGCTATTGCCTCTTGGGCGCTAGCACTTGTGTTTGGCTTTGGCTTAAATGCAATTGATGTAATGTCGTTTTATTACTTATTCATCCCTACTTGGTTCTTCACTATTGTTGTTTACACGCTGCTTGCTAAAAAATATGGCGCGGGTGAAGACTACACCAAGGAAATTGCTGCAGAAGAGCAAGAGCAGCAAGACATTAAAGAATACCAAGCAGAGCTTGCTAAAAATGTTCAAGCGCCAGTGGTTGATAACTCAATGCTTACAAAAGTATTGAATGGCGTGTCTACTGTTTCGTTACTTATTATTTTTGGCTTTGCCAGCCAAGTAATGTTTTTTAGTGACAGCATGAGCATTTACGCAGGTAACAAATCTCAGTTTGAAATTGCATGTTTTATTTGCACCATTATTTATTTTGCAACCGCTTACTGGTCGCTATTGCGCCATAAAGCACTGAATACTGCATCTTAATTTAAATTTTTATATTGTTTAGTAAGGCCGCACCATGACTCAACACCAGCACACTGACGCTCTTGTTAAAGGGCTAAACCAACAGAGCTTGGCAGATATGCCAAGCCATGTAGATACACCAGACTACGACCGCAGTAAGCTAAAAGCGGGTATAGTTCATATTGGTGTGGGCGGTTTTCACCGTGCTCACCAAGCCGTGTACGTTAACGAGCTTTTAAAAACGCCAGGTGCTGAGCAGTGGGGTATTTGTGGTGTTGGCTTACTAGAAGGTAACCGTGGTCTGCGCGATATTTTAAAGCAGCAAGACTACCTTTATACGTTAACGGTAAGACACCCAAACGGGCAAATAGATAACAAAGTTATTGGCTCTATGATTGACTTTTTGTTTGCCCCAGAGGACAAGCAAGCGGTTATTAATAAGCTAGCGCATAGCGATACGCACATTGTGTCGTTAACTATTACCGAAGGCGGTTATAACTTTAACCCGGTAACGGGTGAGTTTGATTACTCAAACCCAGACATTATTAACGACATTAACAACCCGAACGACCCAATCACCGCGTTTGGTTACATTACTGCTGCGTTAAAGCTGCGTAAAGAACAAGGCCTTGATGCGTTTACAGTACAGTCGTGCGATAACATTCAGCACAACGGTAATGTAACGCGCAAAATGCTACTTGCTTTTGCAGCTGAGCAAGACAAAGAATTAAGCGAGTGGATTGCCACTAACGTTACTTTTCCTAATGCAATGGTTGACCGTATTACACCTGTGTCTAAAAAGAGCGATATTGACTACGTTGTTGATGCTTACGGTGTTAGCGATGAATGGCCAATTACATGTGAATCGTTTACTCAATGGGTTATTGAAGATTCATTTTGCTGCGGACGCCCAGCATGGGATAACGTTGGCGCACAATTTGTAAGTGACGTAACACCATACGAAACCATGAAAATTCGTTTATTGAATGCAGGCCATTCGGTACTGGGTTTACTGGGTTCTGTACATGGCTATGGCACAATTGACGAAACAGTATCAGATCCTTTATTTGCAAAGTACCTACGTGCGTTTATGGATAAAGAAGTAACGCCTAACCTAGAGCAACTAGAAGGCATTGACCTTGAAATCTACAAAGACACACTGATAGAACGCTTTGCTAACCCAAACATTAAAGACAGCTTATCGCGTATTTGTTCAGAAAGTGCAGCTAAGTTACCTAAGTTTTTAATTGCCACTATTAACGAAAACCTAGCGCAAGGCCGTGATGTATCACTTGCTACATTGGTTATTGCTGCATGGTGTTTTTACAGCGACAAAGAAACAGATGAGCAAGGCAATAGCCTTGAAGTAATTGATGCAATGCAAAGCGAGTTACATGAAGCCGCTGCTAAAACGGCTACTGATGACCTTGCATTTTTATCGCTAACAAGCTTATTTGGCGATTTAAACACGCAAAGCGCATTTACGTCTCACTACAAAAACAATGTAGAAGCGTTATACGCACCTGCGAGCAAAATTAAAGCAATTATGAATAACGTCCTTGAGCCTAAAGGTAACTAATAATGAGCATTTTAATTGATTCTAAACAAGGTAAAGACGTAAGCGTAAGTTGCTTTGGCGAAGTGCTATGGGATTGTTTTGCAAACGATAAACGTTTAGGCGGCGCACCACTTAATATGTGTGTACGTATTAACTCGCTTGGCATTAAAGCCGACATGATAAGTGCAGTAGGTAACGATGAGTTAGGTACTGAATTATTAGGCGAGATTAAAAACAAAGGCGTAAGCTGCGAATACATTGGCGTAAATAACGACAAAAAAACCAGCACAGTTCAAGTTACTCTCGATAAAAGTGGTTCAGCCAGTTACGAAATAGTAGCCGACACTGCGTGGGATAACATTGAGCTTACTGACTCGCTTATTGAAAAAGTAAAAGCCAGTGATGTATTTGTATTTGGTAGCCTAATTGGCCGAAGCGAAGCCTCACTTGCTACGTTAAACCAGTTGGTTGATGTGGCTAACTTTAAAGTGTTTGATGTAAATTTACGTGCACCGCATTACACGTTAGATACGCTAGTAGATTTAATGAACAAAGCCGACTTCATCAAATTAAACGATGAAGAGCTTTACGAAATTGCCAAAGCAATGGGCTGTAAGTTTCATTCACTTGAGCAAAATTTAGCGTTCATTGCAGAGCAAACTAACACCGAATACCTTTGTGTAACCAAAGGCAGCCACGGTGCGCTACTCACTATTAAAGGCGAAAATTACTATAACTCAGGTTATTTAATTAGCGTTGTAGATACAGTTGGCGCAGGGGATTCGTTTTTAGGTTCGTTAATTTATCAGCTTTGTAGTAGCGATTGTGCCCAGCACGCTGTTGATTTTGCTTGTGCCGTAGGCGCTATGGTTGCAGAAAGCGCCGGTGCGACACCTACATTAACGCATGAACAAATTAATGAGTTTATGAGCCCAGCTTAATGTAACAAATCACAGTTACACCCAATCATTGTGTGTGTAAGCGGTTTTACTTTTATAGTAAAGCCGCTTTTTTTTGCTTTAATTTTTATTTATTAAGCCGCTTAGATTAAGTGTTGAGCAAGGTGCATAAAAAGTGACTTAAAAGGACTAGGGTCTGTTGACCTTTGCATGTTGGAATTTGTTCAAACTAGGGGCGGTTTAATCGCGACGCAAGGTTTGTAACCTAGTGGGCTAAGTAAAAACCGAGTAACAAAGAGTAAATTGCCCCTAGACAGAACCCGAAGGGCTGCGCCTGTTTGGCATTAATGCTACGTTATCGCCTACTTATGGGGAATAACCACACCACATACGCTCTGCCTTGGCTAAATACCAAACAGGCTGCTGCAAATTCAACCTTGAAAGGTCTACAGACCCTTGTGTATTAGCTATTCGTCTTATTGTGGGGTGATTAATCCTTTGTTAATGTTCGTCGATTATTCACGGATTGAAAGGCGGGGCGTTAATTACACGCTCTATACTCCAAATACAAAAGAGAAACGTGCTTTATGATCATCTTTTTTATCTGCATCACAATTTTAATACTGGGATATAAGTTTTATAGCCCATTCGTTGAAAAACAAGCAGGTATGGACACAACAGTTGATACACCGCAAAAACGCTTTAGCGAAGGTGTTGACTATGTAGCCATTCACCCTGTGCGTGCATTTTTAATTCAGTTTTTAAATATTGCCGGCGTAGGCCCAATATTTGGCCCAATTTTAGGTGCGCTTTACGGCCCAGTTGCCTTAGTGTGGATTGTGCTAGGTAACGTATTAGGTGGTGCGGTACACGACTTCTTCTCGGGTGTGATGAGCATTAAAGAAGATGGTAAAAGCTTACCAGAAATAGCAGGCCATTATTACAACGTAGTATTTAAAGGCTTTATGCTGGTATTTACTGCCATGCTGTTATTTTTTGTAGGCGTTGTATTTATTATGAGCCCAGCGGGCTTATTAAGTAACCTAGATGTGTTTGAAGGCACTTTTTTAGCTAACAATACATTTTGGGTTTTGGCCATTTTAGCTTACTACTTTTTAGCAACGTTACTGCCAATTGATAAAATTATCACTAAATTTTACCCATTATTTGGTTTATTAATGATAGTAATGACCACGCTAATTGCTGGTGCGTTATTACTTGATGCACCACACTTGCCGGTAGCTGGCGACTTTTTAGCGTACTTTGAAGCCGACCACGCGCACGACTTTTTAGAGCCAAACCCAGATGGCTTACCAACGTGGCCGTTACTATTTATTACCATTACTTGTGGTGCTATTAGTGGCTTCCACTCTACGCAAGCGCCTATTATTGCTCGTTGTTTAACAAACGAAAAATACGTGCGTCCAGTATATTATGGCGCCATGATGTGTGAAGGCATTGTAGGTTGTGTGTGGGCACTTGCTGGTATTGCTGCATTCCCAGAAGGTTACGCTGGCTTAAAAGCATTGCTTGACCAAGGTGGCCCTGGCTTAGTGGTTAACCACGTAGCAAATAGTTACTTAGGTGTAATGGGCGGTATTATGGCGATTATTGCTGTTGCGGTATTCCCAATTACATCAGGCGATACAGCGTTTCGTTCACTGCGTTTAACGGTTGTAGATGCCTTTAATATTCCGCAAAGTTTACGTAACCGTTTATTGTTAGCCATTCCTATTTTAACAATTGCGTTCTTTATGACTAAATTAGATTTCTCAGTGATTTGGCGCTACTTTGCGTTTTCAAACATGTTGCTTTCAACAAGCGTACTATGGCTTGCTACTAAGTACTTGTTTGATAGACGTGCCTTTCATTGGATCACAAGCGTACCTGCTGTAATTGCAACGGGCGTTACTATTTCGTACATAATGACCGCTGCAATTGGCTTTAACTTATCTGCTGGTTTAGGTAAACCAATTGGTGCTGCGGTAGTAATTATTGGCTTAATTGCTTTAGTGTTTGTACACTCTAAACATAAAAAGTTAGATGTAGCATAACAGCTTAAAAATTTAAGGAAGCGAGCTTACTAAGCTCGCTTTTTTTATGCGTAAAAAAGCAAAACTAAAGGGTGTAAAGATGAAAATAGCTGCCGATTTTTCAAAGCGTGTCGTTGTTCATAGTGAGCAGCTTGATTGGATCCCTTCGCCAATGGCCGGAGTAGATAGGCGCCCACTTGATAGAGTAGGGGCTGAGGTTGCACGCGCTACAAGTATTGTGCGCTATGCACCAGGGAGCGAGTTTTCACCTCATGTGCACACAGGCGGCGAAGAATTTGTAGTACTAGAGGGCGTATTTCAAGACGAACATGGGGATTTCCCCCAAGGGTCTTATATTCGTAACCCACCTCAGTCAAAGCATAAGCCAGGGTCACAAAATGGCTGCGTTATATTTGTAAAGCTTTGGCAATTTCAACCACAAGATAGAGCCCACGTGCGCTTACAAACAAAGTACATGGGCAACGTGCCGCACGCTGTATTTAAAGGGCTTGCCATTACACCGCTTTATAAAGATGACTTTGAAGACGTGAGCCTATTGCACTTTGAAGCCGGTGCCAATATGCAAATTAGAGCAAGCGGAGGAGCTGAACTACTGGTGCTTGAAGGCGATATTCGTGAGCAATCAGACACACTAACAAAGCACAGTTGGTTAAGGCTGCCTATTAATAGCGAGCTTAATATAACCGCAGGTAAGCAAGGTGCAAAAGTATGGCTTAAATTAGGCCATTTAACCGATGTAAATAAGCAAATTGAGCGTGTGCAAAAGGCTTAGTTATTGCCTTTATTTAGCCGTATTGTTTGATTTAGTTCAGTACTAATTAACTTAATAGGGTGTAGTTTTATAGCTTAAGTCAGTCAATGTTTGGTATTTGTAAGTAGTTACTACTAACTTAAATAGAACAATTTAAGCCCTAGATCCAAACAACAGGCTGTAAATATTTTAAGCGCACCCAGTTAAGGAGAGCAGCATGGTACACACAACACATGGTTTATCTATTGGTATTGAACGCGCAGGCCGAGAATTCTTTTTAAAATTAAAAGCAGTGGGTACACTCACCCATGAAGACTATAAAGTCATTACCCCCATGATCGACTCTGCCCTTGGCGAGGTTAAACACCCTATAGCAAACGTGCTTATTGATGCCAGCGAGCTAGAAGGCTGGGAGCTTCGAGCCGCGTGGGATGATTTAAAGCTTGGCGTAAGACACTCAAAAGAATTTAATAAAATTGCTATTTATGGCAATCAAGAATGGCAAGCTCGCATGGCTAAAATAGGTAATTGGTTTATCTCAGGCGAGGTGCAATACTATGAAAACGCCACCGCCGCCATCGATTGGCTAGATGAATAGCTTGATTGAAAAAGTTTAAATTAAAGCACTCTTATAGAGTGCTTTTTATATAAAGGAGTGTTATTAAGTATTTGAATTTGCTTTATTTCAATTGTTAAAGCTGCTTAATTAAAATACACTTCTTAGTATTAATAAAACTACACATTATAATAACAATGAAACATGTACTTGCCCTTTTTGTATTACTCATATTTTCTACATCAATACATGCAAAAGACAACACTATATTTACGCCCGTAAGCGATTTATTTTTAGCTGTTTCTAACTTTGATCACGCAAAAATGCGCGCAGCCGTTGACGATTCATTTCTACTTTTAGAGCACGGTGAAGTGTGGACCATTGATGACTTTGTAAATGTTGTTAAGCCCGCTGATTACATCAGAACGAATTATTTTAGTGTTATAAATTCGCGTGTAGAAGGAAACGTTGCGTTTATTAATTACTGGAATAAAGCCAATTTTAAAACGCCGATAAAAACGGTGACATTTATTGGTTAGAAAGCGTGGTTGTATCAAAAGTGGGTGACAAATGGCTATTATCGCAAATGCACTCAACCCGTTTACCACAAGGTGAAACACCTAAAGGCGTTACTTTTATTAAGCAATAATTATAAATTAGGTTAAGCCCCGCTATTTGGGGCTTTAACTGTTTATATTACATCAGCTAGCACTGGTAATGCCGGAAAAGCGCCTTTAGCTAAGCACGCTTTAGAGCCACATTTAAGCGCAAAATGCAGAGCATCTTTTATGCAGGTTTCATCATTTAGTTTATCTGCCAGCACTAAATTACTCCCTAAGTTATTTAAGTAGTATAAAACCCCCGCTATAAAAGCATCACCCGCGCTTGTTGTATCTACGGCGTTTATTTTTGGTGCAGCCTCGTTAAGTGTAAATGCGCTGTGGTAAACCTTGGCAGGCTCTGGGCCATCGGTTAAAAACACCAGTTTTACCCCCGTATTTAATAATGTTTGAATGTAATCATCGCCCGATGTTTCACTATGTTTTGCTAAAAAATTAAGTTCATCGCGCGAAAGCTTAACTATGTCGCAATAGTGGTAACAAGCTTGTACATTGCTTGCTATATCATGGGTGTTTTCCCACAAGCTGTAGCGTAAATTAACGTCAAAACTAACGAGCTTATTATGCGTTTTTGCAAGTTCTAGTGCTTTAACCGTTGTGTTGGCTATGGCAGGGTCGGTTAGGGTGTTTGAACAAAAGTGAAGAGTGCTTATATTTTGCCAATTTATATGCGCTAAATGCGCTTGGGTTAATAATACATCGGCCGTGTTATGTCGATAAAAGCCAAAACTGCGCTCGCCTGTTTCATCAAGGCTGACTATTACCATAGCGGTTTGTGAGCCCGCAATGGTAAATAAATAGTCTGTGTTTACATTGTATTGTGCCAGTGCATTCGTTAATTGATTGGCAAAATGATCGTCACCTCTACCACCACAAAATGCAGCTTCACCGCCGAGTTTTGCATAGCCAACAGCAACATTTGCAGGTGCACCACCGGGGATTGGTAAATATGCTGAGTTATGGGCATCTTGTGGCAGCATATCAATTAATAGCTCGCCTAAGCACAGGAGTTTGGTCATTTGGAATATCCTAAAAAACCCAGCAAAGCTGGGCTAAAACATGAAGGGGGTTATTTATTCGTACTTTAAAAGGCGCTACAGCGATGACTCACTGCAGCGCAATACACACATTTAGTTAAAAGCGTATTTTAAAGTAACCGACGTAGTACGGCCGTTAATTGTACGGGCACGAATAATGTCGTTTTCAGGTACTGATCCTTCTTCAGCTTCTGTAATACCCACTGTATCGAATAGGTTGTTTACATTAAGCGCAAGGTTTAAGTTTTCTGATAAGTCGTAACTTACAAACGCATTTACTTGCGTGTAGCCGTCAAACTTAAGATCGTTATTATCTTGAGCGTAAGCATCAGTTGTACCAATAAAGCTTACTCCCGCCGCGCCTTTATCGTAGCTGTAACGCGCCATTAGTGAATAAATTAAATCCGCTTGACGACGTGGTGTGTTACCTACAACTTCAGGGGTTAGCGCATCTTTTGCAATTTCAGCATCGGTCCAGGTAAAGTTACCTCTAAAGTCCCACGCATCCATAAAGTAAGTTGACTCAACTTCAATACCTTTAGCTTCGTATTCGCGGTCGAAAAAGGTTTGCGATGTTGCTTCAAAGTTTTGCTCTTCTGTTTCTGCGTAAAAAGCCGTTGCAAATACTGAGAACGAATCAAAACGTTTTTTCACGCCTACTTCAAACTGGTTTACTTCATCTACTGCATCTTCATCGGCTACGCTGCCGTCACTGCGCACTTTACCAAATAATAAACGGTCAGCATTGGCACGTCCGCCCCTACTAATACGTGCAAACGTAGCAAGGCTTGGGTCAATTTGGTAGTTAGCACCCACAGAATAAGATGAGTAGCTCCAATCGTAATTTACTGGGCTTGCGTTAGCTGTATCAATACCAGCTACGTTTTGTTCAGGAATAGAAATAGTGCCATCGCGGTTCATATCTACTGTTGAGGTTACGGCACCTGCGTAATTACCGCGTGCTTCACCGCTGTCGTAGCGGGCGCTGGCATCAATGCTTACATCGCCAAGCTTTGTTGAAAACGCAACATATGGGGCACGAGTATCGTACTCTGTGTCGTAATCGCGCTGACAACAGTTACCCCAGTAAGGTGTGCCATAAGCATATAAACCATTTTCTGAATATTCAGTGCCATCGGCAGCCGTTACATTTAAAAGCGCTGCGTTGTCGCCTTTAAGCTCCATTAAGTATGAGTTCCATAACCAAGACATTGCAATGTTTTGCGTAGAGGCAAAGTAACCAAAGGTTAGGCTAGTGTCATCACTAAACGATTTAGTTAGTTTAAAGTCGTTAACAATAGAGCCAAAGTCGTTAAGCGTTACATCAAAGGTGTGAATACGCATCGCAAGGTCATCGTTAAATGCTGCACCGGTATTTGCGTTGCTAAGTGTTGCACCAACACCGCCAATACTTTGTGCAATAGATGATGCACTGCCTACCTCTGCAGGGATTAGCGAGTTGAAGTTGCCGCTAATTGATGATTTACGAAAACGGTTTTCTATACGCCAATCGTTATCTAAATCAAATACGGCTTCAAAGCCTACCGCATCTACTTTAGGGTTCATGCCATTGCGTAAGTCGCCACTGCTAATTTGGTTTTCGCCATTTAAGCGCACAGTTTTAGTAAACAAGGCTGAATGCGGTGTATCTGATTGTGCATCAAATCCTGAAATAGAATCACCGTTTGAGTACATAGGCATAGGTAAGTAGCCTACGCTTTTGTCGTCTAGGTGCTTGTAGTAAAGGCGTACGTAGCCGTTTTCAAAATCTTTGGTAAGGTTGGCTTTAATTTGGCCACCTTTATTTGATGTGTAACCGGTTTCGCGCGGGCCTTCGCCTTGGCGTACAAACCCACCTACATGAAAACGTACGCTATCGGTTAAATAGGTGCCGTATTCAAAGTCGGTGCGTACACTGTCGTAATCAAGGCCAACAGTAGTAGATACGCTGCCCGATTCGTTTTCGCCGTTTTTAGAAATAAAGTTAATAATGCCGCCAGGTGCATTACTTGCCGAGGTGGAGGCCGAGCCACCACGAATTGATTCGATTGTTTGTACTGTGTTATCAAGGCGCATAAAAATATCAGCGTTACCAAAGGCAACATCACCAAACTGCATAACAGGCAGGCCATCTTCTTGCAGTTGTAAAAACTTAGCGCCACCCGATGCTACAGGTAAACCACGCACTGCAATGTTAGCGTTACCTTCGCCGCCTGTTGATTCGGCGCGAACACCCGGAATAATTCTAAATGCTTCAGCCGTTGAGCGAGGTGTAGACACCTCTACTTGTTCAAGCGATAAACTGCTTACTGATGAACTTGACGCCATAATAGTTGTTCGGCGAGGTACACCGGTAACAACAATTGTTTCAAGGCCCTTGTTGGCTTGCACTTTGGTTTTTTGCTCATCTTGTGCATGAACGCCTTGGCTTACAGCAAGTGCCAAAGCACTGATTAAATATAAAGGTGTGTGGTGTGTTGTCATGTTAACGCCTCATTGTGTTGTGTGAGTTTGTTATTTTTACTTAATCGATTAAGTAAAAATAACAAATTTTTTACAAGAAGCAAATTATTTTTGTGTGTAATTTGCTCTTACTTTGCTTTCGTATTGATTTATAAAGTGTTTTTAATAGAGGTTTAATGGCTATTTATGCACTTTTAGTTAATGCATTAGCTGCAGGGTCGCGGTAAAAGTTATAAAGCATGGCTAAAAACAATATCACAGCAAAGCCTGTTGCTAAGTAAAAACCGTAGCGTACGTGGCCAAAGTAATCACTTATCACGCCCATAAATAAAGGGGCCAGCGCGGCCGAAAGCGCGGTAAAAAATAAAATCACACCCGCTACTGCACCATGTTGCGCAACAGGAAAGCACGATATACCTTTCGAGTTTAAAGTAGGGTAAACCATCGACATAAATAAGCCAGAAAGCGGCAGTAAGCCCACAGCCCAATCAACGCCACCCACTAAAGTGCCCACATAACATAGCGCGATACCTAAACTTAAATAAGCCATAACTCCTTGCCAGCTAAAGTGATTTAAAAGCCATACAGCAATAAACCGTCCAGCAGCACGCAATACAAAAAATATCGTAAGCGCGTAGGTTGCAAGTAACGGCCAAGAGCCTGTGTAATCTTTTAAAAGTGTTGGCATCCACACGTAAATAGCAACCTCGGTCGCCACATATAAGGCAATTGCCAATGAAAAACCAAGGGCGTACGGGTTTTTAATCATTTTCATGGTGGTGGCGAGCGAGGCTGGCTTTTCTGTGCTTTTAACAACGCTAGGGTAGTCGGCGCGCCAAGCCATTAACGCTAAAATTAAACACATAACACCGGCAATAATATAAAGGTAAGTCCAACTTACGTTTTGAGTAAGCAGTACGCCTACCAGCGCAGGGCCAACTATAGCGCCAATTCCAAAAAAGCCTTCTACTTTATTCATGGTTTTGGTGTGCTCTGCGTTACTCGCTGATATATCGCCAAGTAGCGCTAATGCGCCCGTTTTAAATAAACCTATGGCAAGCCCTATACAGCAAAGCAAAATTAAAAATACCGAAAAACTGTTACTAAAGGCAAACAAAAAACAACTACCCGAAAAAATAAGTAAGCCCAGCATTATGGTTTGCTTGCGGCCTAGGCTGTCGGCTAAAAACCCTAAAAATAAGCCGCTAAAGGCAATCAGTGCCATAGGTGCGTAATGAAAAGCACTGGCTTGGGTCATGCTTAAACCAAAATCTGTGATTAACTCGGGGATGATCATACCGACCGCATCAGAGGTCATCGCAAACATAAAAAACATCATGTAAGTGAGTATTCGTATTCGCTGCATTGGGTCGCTTTGCGTGTGTGTGTTTAAATTTGTCATGTGTTTTTCCTCGTTATGGCTCAAGTTATATTAATAACTCAATCACTTACTATGGTTAGTATTACGTGAGCCACAACTTTTGTATGTAAAATATTTAAAAATTACTTGTAAAATTGTACGTGCTAGTTAAAGATATATCTTAATCGATTAAGTTTCAACACGGTAATCACACATGATGAAGAATAAAGTTCAATTGATCACATACGCTGATCGAATTACAGGTCAAGATATAAACGCACTTACAACACTATTAAAAGGTTCTTTAAAGGGCGTATTTGGTGGCGTGCACCTACTCCCTTTTTATAATCCTATTGACGGAAGCGATGCGGGTTTTGACCCGATTGATCACAGCGAAGTAGATTCTCGCATTGGTACATGGGGCGATATTCAAGCACTGGGTGAAAACCACGACTTAATGGCTGATTTAATCGTTAACCATGTATCGGCGCAGTCATATCAGTTTCAAGATGTGCTAGCAAAAGGTAAGCAATCAGAATTTTGGGATTTGTTTTTAACAAAAGAAGACGTTTTTCCAAATGGTATGAGCGAGCAAGAGCAGCAAGCTATTTATCGCCCGCGTCCAGGGAGCTGTTTTACACCAATGCAGTGTGGCGACGGCCAAACGTATGACTTTTGGACCACGTTTACCGATAACCAAATTGATATAAACGTAAAAGTTGAAGCGGGTATAGCCTATTTAAATAACGTATTAACTAAGTTTTCTGAAAATAACGTAAATATTATTCGTTTAGATGCAGCGGGTTACGCAATTAAACAAGCCGGTACAAATTGCTTTATGCTAGACGAAACCTTTGGCTACCTAGATAACCTCTCAAAGCAAGCAAACGAGCTTGGCATGGAAACCATTGCTGAAATTCATAGCCATTACCAAACACAAGTAGAAGTAGCAAAGCGTGTAAACATGGTTTACGACTTTGCATTACCGCCGCTTATTTTACACAGCTTATTTAATAACGATGTAGAAGCATTACTTAAATGGTTAGCTATTTCACCACGCAATTGCTTAACCGTTCTAGATACGCACGACGGCATAGGCATTATTGATGCAGGCCCAATGGGCGACAAGCCAGGCCTTTTAAATGCACAGCAAATAGATACGCTTGTAGAAACCATGCATGCCAACAGTAACAACCAAAGCCGCCAAGCTACGGGGGCTGCTGCCAGTAACGTTGATTTATACCAAGTAAACTGTACGTATTACAATGCATTAGGCGCTAACGACTTAGATTATTTAATTTCGCGTGCCATACAGTTTTTTGCACCTGGTGTGCCGCAAGTATATTACGGTGGTTTATTTGCCTGCGAAAACGACATGGATTTGCTTGCGCGTACCAATGTGGGCCGCGATATTAACCGCCCGTATTTAGATGAAAATGTAATTGACTCTTCACTCAATAAACCTGTTGTTAAAGCGCTTATTGAATTAATTAAAATTAGAAATGAACACCCAGCATTTGGAGGCGTATTTAATTCATATGGCGGTGAGGGTGTGTGTAGTCTTTCGTGGCAATTAGGCGATCAAACTATTTTATTAACAGTTGATTTTGAAACGCGCGCAGCTCTAATTACAACACTTGTTGGCGAAAAACAAACAACAATTAATTTAGAAACTTTGTTAAACCAAAGCTAAATTTTAATAAAAAAAACCAAGCTATTATAGCTTGGTTTTTTTATGCGCTGAATTAGTTAACCGCTTGCGCCAATATCTAGCTCGTAACTTACATCACATATTTTTTCTTCTTTTGATATAAATAGCTCGGCGGCCATTACGCCTTTTTCTTGGCTGTTTTGATGAATAGTGGTTAGGCGCGGCACAAAACGAGCGGCTTCATCTATTCCGTCAAAACCGACAATACGCAGTTCTTCACCTATTTTTATACCTTGTTTTATCGCTTCTCGCATGGTGGCAAGGGCAATTAAATCACTCATACAAATTATAACGTTAGGGCGAGGGGAGGCACTTAACACCTCTTTAGCAGCAATATTGGCAAAGCGCTCGCTGCTTTCGGGTATATTCCAAATACGGTCATCAGCTACTGTAATATTTGCCTCACTTAAAGCACGTTGATAACCCCGTAAACGTTGGTGCGAAATAGATTGCCCCGTTTCAAATTCGTGATGCTCATACACGCGACACAATACGTTTTCATCAAGTAACCTTAGTCCTAAAATCGCGACTTTATCGGTTTGCTTTTTTAAAACATGTTTGGCTATTTCGTAACTAGCTTGCTCGTTATTTATATTTACTGAGGCGTTGCGGGCTATATCAAAATCAATAGTGACCACATGTTTAGATACCGTTTTTAACTGTTCAACTAATGCGTTATTACGAGGGCGGCCATAACAAATAAAGCCATCAACAAAGTCGACCACGCTGTTAAGGTTATCGCTATTTCCTGAAAACAATAAAACATTGATGCCGTTTTTTTCAAGCACCGAGGTTACACCACGCATAAAGCTGCTGGCCACAGGGTCCGACACCATATATTCCACGCTATCGGGCAGCACTAACGCCACAATATTAAACGTCCCACTGCGAAGCGATTGCGCGGCTTTATTTGGCCCGTAATAGCCCAAGGTTTTACACGCTGCAAGAATATCGTCTCGGCGTTTAGCCGATAGCTGATCAGGGCGATTAAACGCATTAGAGACTGTTGCGTTAGACACACCTAACTCTTTGGCAATACTTTTAAGGGTCCAACGTGTTTGTTTACTCATACCAATTCTTTACTCAATACTCATGTTAATAAACTAACATATTCAGGGCGTTAGCAAAGTAAAAAATGAGGTTTTAGCCTTAATGTCGGCACTCTTTAGGCGCAATGCCAAAGGTTTGTTTAAATAGACGACTAAAGTGGCTCGCGCTATTAAAACCAACATCAAAGCACACTTGGCTAATTGCATGGCCTTGCAGTAATTGATTGCGCGCTTTTTTAAGTCTTAACTGTTGCTGCCAAAGAGCTGGGGTAGTGCCAAATGCAAGTTTAAACTGATTATAAAATTTACTGCGGCTCATGCAGGCTATTTTGCACAAGGTGTTTATGTCGAGCGTTTCGTTTAAGTGCTCTTCAATGTAAAGCAGTGCATCGCTTATTTTTGTTTTAAGGCGTATTTTACTGCAATTAGCGAGTAATAAATCGCGACTTTGTTGTTGTAACAACCGGGTGATTAATTCGTTTAACGATAAATCAATCAAGTAATGCCGCTGGGCACCTTGTTCGCTAAATAAATGCACCATGCGCTCTAATAATTGCTGTGTTTGACTATTATGTTGGCTATGCACCAATTGCGGGACATATTCGAACAGGCCGCCCTCGCATGCAAAGTTTTGTTGCATGTTAAGCGCATCTGTCACAGTGTTTATTTTATCTTTACTAATTTCAATCGCTAAACACGTAGTTGGAGCGTGCATTGATGCCTGTGGAAAATCAATTAATACACCTTGCTCTGGCGCTAATACAAACGACTCGTGTGGTAAAAATGCTTTATGGTATTGGCTACTTTCTACGTGCATTACTTTTTTACCGCTGAGCATGGCACAAAATAGTAATTCGTTTGAATGCAGTGCCACCTTTTGTGCGCTTTGGTACGTGTCGTAAATGCTCAATTCACTATTATCTGCCGCAAACGTGACTTTATTTTCTATTAAAACATCAAGTTGTTGGCGTTTTTTGTTTAACTGAGATGTGTGCATATCAATCCTTTAGTTTTTTATTAGTGTGGACTCACAGACAACTTTTGTGGACAGCTAATCAAGTTTTTAGGTGCTCGTTAGGCTAATGTCGATTAAATATAAAGCATTTTGTTTTATATAAATGTTCGACCTTTAGCTAACAACAATAAAGAGAGCACACACATGATATATGCAAATCCAGGCAGCGATGGCGCACTCGTAAACTTTAAAAAACAGTACGGTAATTATATTGGCGGGGAGTGGGTAAAGCCTGTAAACGGCCAGTACTTTGATAATATAAGCCCGGTAAACGGTAAGGTATTTTGCCAAATACCTCGCTCCGATAAAGACGATATAAACCTAGCACTCGACAAAGCGCATGCAGTGCGAGAGCAATGGGGCACAACCTCAGTTACCGAGCGCAGTAATATACTGTTAAAAATAGCCGACCGAATTGAGCAAAACCTAGAGTTACTGGCTGTTGCCGAAACATGGGATAACGGTAAAGCCATTCGCGAAACACTCGCGGCTGATATTCCGCTCGCGGCCGATCATTTTCGCTACTTTGCAGGGTGCCTGCGCTCGCAAGATGGCAGTATTGGCGAAATTGACGAAACCACGGTGGCATATCATTTTCATGAGCCGTTAGGTGTGGTTGGGCAAATTATCCCGTGGAACTTCCCTATTTTAATGGCCGCATGGAAACTTGCACCCGCACTTGCCGCTGGTAACTGTGTAATTTTAAAACCAGCAGAGCAAACACCGGCCTCTATTTTAGTTTTAATGGAAATTATTGGTGACTTACTGCCTGCAGGCGTACTCAATATTGTAAATGGTTTTGGTAAAGAAGCAGGCGAAGCACTGGCCACAAGCAAACGCATCGCTAAAATTGCATTTACAGGTTCTACACCTGTCGGCTCTCATATTTTAAAATGTGCTGCTGAAAATATTATCCCTTCAACGGTAGAGCTTGGCGGTAAATCGCCCAATATATTTTTTAATGATGTAATGGAAAAAGACGACGCGTTTTTATCAAAAGCTATAGAAGGTGCCGTACTTGCTTACTTTAACCAAGGTGAGGTGTGTACCTGTCCATCAAGGTTGTTTATTCAAGAAGATATATACGAGCAGTTTATTGAGCGGATACTCGAACGTACCCAACAAATTAAACGCGGCAATCCACTCGACAGCGAAACCATGGTGGGCGCTCAAGCTTCAAAAGCACAGTTTGATAAGGTACTTAGTTACATAGACATAGGTAAAAAAGAAGGAGCAGAGGTACTTACAGGTGGCAATGTAGAGCAGCTAAATGACGATTTAAACGGCGGTTATTACATACAACCTACGCTGCTTAAAGGCACAAACAACATGCGTGTGTTCCAAGAAGAAATTTTTGGTCCTGTTATTTCTATGTCGACCTTTAAGGATGAAGCCGAAGCACTCGAACTTGCCAACAGCTCAGAATTTGGTTTAGGTGCAGGGGTGTGGAGCCGTAACATGAACCGAGCTTATAGCATGGGGCGTAAAATTGAAGCTGGTCGAGTGTGGACTAACTGTTACCACATGTACCCAGCACATGCCGCATTTGGTGGTTATAAAAAATCAGGAATAGGGCGCGAAACACACAAATTAGCACTCGATCACTACCAACAAACTAAAAACCTATTAGTGAGCTATAGCGAAGATCCACTCGGCTTTTTTTAACAAAGCAGTTCAAACTTAAACACAACAACCATTAAGTAATGAGGGCGCTGCATATTTGTAGCGCTTTTTTATTTAGAGTGCTTTTATTTCACAGTGCTCACAACACTACTTTAAGCGTGTTGTAATATATAAGTACAATACCAGCTGTATTCAAAACGTTAAAACCTAAGCGTTTTAAATAACTCATTACCTGCGTTAAAAAACGATTTTATGATATTAACTTTTTATAAAAGTTGCTTTAAAAACGTGCAGTGATTTATTTATTGTCGGATATTACTGATCTCCCCCATTTTGGTGTGTTACAGCATTTATGGGAATTTATTTGTAGTTAACTAATTGTTTACACGTGGTTATTTGCTGGCTAAGATAAATGCATTGTAATATAGGGACATTTGTCGCTTTATAAAACGACAAATGTCGTAGACAAAGTTGTTAGCATTCAAATCGAGTATGGAGTAAAAATGAAGTATTTAGCCTTAATTACAGGATGTGTATTATTAACTGGATGTGCAACAGGCTATCAAGCACATACTTGGTCTGGTGGTTACAAAGATAAAGAATTAGGCGAAAACAATTATATGGTTGAGTACTATGGGAATGGTACAACTTCAACTGAAATGCTTAAAACCTTTTGGAGTAAACGTGCTTCAGAATTGTGCCACAATGGTTATGATGTAGTGAGTGAAGATAAAGGAAAAACCGATGGCGGTATTTTCCTTGGTGGTATCACTTCTATAGATCACCCTTGGTTAAAAGCTGAGATTCAGTGCAAATAAATGCTAACAAGAACTTCAAACGGAAAAAATACAGTTGGCTGTTTTCACTCCGTTCAACATTTTAGCCAACTAAATTTTTCCGCTTAAGTAGGCGTTATCTAGCTTGAAGGATAAGGAAATTCACAATGCAGAATAAACTAGCCATGGCCTTAGGAACTCTTCCTCGATACCTAGCATTTCAGTTGTTTTTCCTTACTTATGTGCTATCTATCTTTATCCATGCATCTGAACCGTCTCCTAAAATTTATCAAACTGGGATGTTTTTTTATCTTCTCCCTTTGATGATGGCTATGGTAGTAACGTACTTTGGCTACATGACTGCTAGAAGTGGAAGCGTAAGCAAAACACAGTATTTACAAGCATGTGGAGTTTTTGTGCTCTACGGATTTATCTGGCATGCTCTTTTTAACGCTACGTAACAACTCAATTAATTGATTCACTTCGTGCGCTGGTAGGCATACACGCAGGGCGGCTGCGCCATTATGCTTTGCGTGCCTACGCCCGCTATTGAAAAATTAACTATACAAGGAGATCCCAGTGTTTGCCCAGATGAAAAAGGCAATGTCAAAAGGCATTTGGCATTCAATAGCGGTAATAATAGTTTTGCTTGTTGCTGGACCAGAGTTCATGGTGAGTATGGAACTTTTGGCCATGGTAGAAATGTTAGGTGCTTCAACTTTTGTTTTAATGTATGTTTCAGGCTTAAAACTATTTTTTGCTAAACTTTTAGTTAAATATAGACACTTTGAGCGCCACTCAATCCTAATTATCCCTACAATAGAGAATCTAAGGCAAATGCCTTCATTAGTTTTTCATGCAATACCCGAACGCACTTTTATCGTATGTTATTTAGTTCTTATTATTACTAGTGCGTCAGTAATGTACACAGGTACGCTAATAAACGCTTCTTAAAGGAGTGTTAGATTACTAAGGAAGTTATGCGTAAGTTTATAAATGTGAATAAGCAACGGCAAAAGGTATTGGAAGTTCAATTTCCAAAGCTTATCGACTTAGCTCAAGTTAACGAAACTAAAGAATATACTTATCTTGCTATCTCTATTTTTGATCATTGGCTTACTCAAGAGGAGTCAAAGGAACTATTAGGTGAGCTTGACACAAACGAAATTGAACGAAGAAGCTTAATATTTGATAAATTTAATCAGCTTTTATCCCAAAAGACTGAGATTTTAACTTTTCGTTTTGGTGGAAAAAATGGTGATAAACCTAAGTTTAAATCATTTTCATCGCCAGAAGCGCAATCTTGTTACTTTAGACAAACTGATACGGGAATGTATCAAGCTATTTTACCAGCGTTAAAAGCCGTTTACTTTGAGGGTTATGACGACACTAACGTTTTTTATTTACGAGATTTGGCTGTTAAATCATTCATTGAGTCTTGTGCAAATGAAGTCGGTTTGCATTGTTTGGAGCATTGGTAGCCCAACTAAAAATCAACGAAGGACTTAAAAGCGTGGCTTGAACTCCAGCCGATACTGTCATTCATAACTTTCTATAGGCTTGTTGCTTTACTGCGTAGCTTTAATACATAACCGACGGGCTCGCCTTGTGGTTTTTTGTAACTAAAACTAGTTAGTTTTACTAAAGCGCTATCGCTTTTTTGCCAGTAAACAATTGCTCTGTGATTACGCACTTCATGCATAATTACATCGTAATGTAAGCTAATGGGGAGTAGTTCACTCCGGTTATTAAGTGGTGCTGAAAGCTCAATACGCACGGAGCGATAAAACCCAACGTGAGAGTTATGCACTAAATTAATTTCAGCATGGTTAAGCGTAATTGGTAAAGCTTGAGTATCGCTTATCAATGCCATATGGCTGTGTAAATAATCGTTTAGTTTATTAAGTACTTTAGCCTGTAAAGGCTCATCTATTTGTGCGCCATCAAGTGAAGAGAGCACTGGCGCGGCTATAATTAAGTCCTCAAGGGCAAAGCTTAACTTTAAACCAAGAGTATTATTTGGCTGCTCAGTTAATGTTAGCTCACTGCCTGGCAGCGCATGTGCATTAGCAAATTTAGTGCTTAGTAAAACACATAAGGCGAGTGCTAAGACTCGCATTATAGGGTTTTTAATCATTGTGTTTGGCCGCCGTAGTCATCGGTTTTATCTCGCCATACAGAGTGTGGGTGATTCCCCTCTTCGTTAGTTGATTTATTCGATTGCAACGAAAATTCAATCCAAATAGAAGGGCCGTCTACTCTTACGTAATCATCTTCGCTATTTAGTGCGGTTGTACCTGAAAAACCAATGACGGTATCGGCCATCTCTGAGGCGTACTTATCCATGTACTGTTTGGCATCTGTGGCATTAATATCTTCTACATAGGTGGCTATTGCTTTCATTAGTAATGCTTTTTGTGTGTTATTAAGCTTATTGACACTTAAGCCTTCTTGCTCGGTTGGTATGGCGTCGTCAGCTTGTGGGCCTGCAATTATATCTCTGTATGTGCCTACAAGCGTGGCGGCTTTTTGCTGTTCAGGGGTTAAGCTTTTAAGAAACGCTGCAAAGGTATCTCTTTCTTGGAGTAAAGGGGCGTTTGTTTTACCGTTCATATCAAATGGATGAAATGGCTCTATACCTCTAAAAGACGGAGTTGCACCAATTAATTTGCCATCACTATAGGTGTTTGAAAACGCAAAATGATGGCCGCCATAATAAAGCTGCCAAGTACCTATTTTTGCAGGAGTGCCTAAAAAAGCAAGTTTAGAATTAAACGATGAGTAGCCCGCTTTATAGTCATCACTAATTGTTCCAATGTAGTCATCAGCATTTAGTGTTTGTAGCATTTCATCAAAGCCTTCGTTATCTTTAAGGCCTGCAGCTTCCATTAAAATAGCTTTAACAACGCCGCGCTGCTCTACCTTAAGCTCGCCTAAAAACACGCCAGGGCGTGCAGGAAAAGCCCCAGCGGGTAAGTTACTCCAATTTTTTGCTTGTTCTAATGAGTAATCTAATTGCATATGCGCTAAGTTTTTATCACTAACCCCCGATTTGAGCAGGTCAATTAAGCATAATAAACGTGTAACACCCGGATCATCACCACAAGTATCAACCGACTCTGGAATGGCAATAGTCCCCATTAGCGTGCTGGTATCACCAAGGCGACCTTGTATTATTTTGCTTAAAGCGGCATCTTTTGCAGAAAGTTGAGGTGGCCCTTTATGTTGCTCGTCGTGCTGCGGCTCTGCGCTAAGTTGGGTACTTGCAAATGCACTTGCAAGCCCAAGTGCAACGAGTTTAAATAGGTTACTGTGCTTATTTTTGATCATGTTGTCACCAGGCTGCTTTTAAATTGATTCATAAATGAGTAAGGCAAGTTAGGCCTAACCGTAAACGTTAATACCAGTATTACACATCAGCATGAATATAATATTTAGTTAGATCAAATAAGTGTTATTTATTTTTAAGAATGAACGATTTATTTAAAAACAAAAAAAGCCGCTTGTTGTAACAAGCGGCTTAACTTTCTAACTAGGGTTTAGTTTAAAATGTGTAACGGGCACCCACTGAATAACGAGGGCCGTACTGATTAGCAAATAAAAATTGCTCTTCGTAACGGCCGTAGCCTTCTTCGGTGGCATTATTTAAGTTTATGCCATCAAAAAATACAGTTACGTTCTCGTTTACATCGTAGTTAACGCTCATATCCCATTGGCCGTAGGCTTTAGCATATTGCGGTGGCGCATCGGCTGAGCCTTGTGCTTGGCCTACACCAATTAGGTACGAGTCGCGCCATGCGTAAGTAATTTTAATTGATAGGCCGTCTTTTTCGTAAAAGCCTTGGAAGTTAGCAGAGTCACTTAAACCTGTAAGCGGAGCTTGTTGATCAAGGCTTTCGCTATCAAATTCAACGTCGCCATCTACAAACGTGGCATTAACACCTACACCAAAGCCGGTTTCGCCAATTAAGTGCTGAACAGCCACTTCAAAACCATCTACCGATTTACTGTCGGTGTTTTGTGGTTGGCTTATGTTCCATACCATAAGTGGGTCATCGCTATTTGGCTCAATGACGCCATTCGCATTGCCGTAACCGTTGCTGATCATTTGTGCAAAAATAGCGTCGGTGGTTGCTTGCTCGCCGCGCGATTCAATATCGCTCACTGCTTGTGAGTAACGTGGGCCATTTAAAATGTCGTATAGACCATCAATTGTGGTTTGCGTAATAGTGGTTTGAATAAAGTTATCTACGTCTTTTTTAAAGTAACCAACAGAGGCATAGCTGCCCTCTGCGTAGTAATACTCTAGTGATAAGTCGAGGTTGGTTGATTCAAACGGCAGTAAGTTTGTATTACCTTGGCTACCGGTACGCGAGCCAGGTTTTGGGCTACCAGTTAAGCTACGGCCACCGGCTAAATCACCCAGTGGTGCACGCGACATAGTTTTACCCCACGAAACACGGGCTACTACGTCTTCGGTTAAATCAACACTTACATCGATTGACGGTAATAATATGTCGTAATCGCCTTGTTGCTCTAAAAAGTTATCTTCACCGCCAGCCGCGTATTGCATAATCCACTCTGAGGCGCTGATCCAATTAACTTGCTCTTCAACACGTTGGCGTACTGTGCTGGTAACATCTGTTTGCTCGTAGCGTAGGCCTGCGTTTACTTTTACATAGTAGTCGCTTACATCAAATTCCCAGCTTGATTGAATATAAAAGCTGTTTGTGATTTCTTCTACGTAGCTTTCGCTGTCAATACCATCCATGTAAGCATTGGCTGCGTATGCATCGCCACCGGTTACATCAGAGGTAAGATAGGCCATTTGGCGTGCTACGGCTTCGTCAAAATCGTAGGTGTAGTAGTAACCTGGTTGTAAATCGCTGCCGCCGCCATCAAATTGATCTAAAAGGCCCGACGTATCGTGGCGAGTAAACATACTATCTGGGAATATTTCTGTGTACGATGGGTTAAAACCAGGGCCGCCCACTAAGCCACTCCATGCAGTATAGCCGCCGGTGTTTTGTTCAGTGCGTGATGCGCCAAATTTAACTTTAACTAGGCCAATATCGTAGTTTTCGTTGTACCATGTAGTATGTAGTTGTAACTGTTCAATGTTAGATTCACCCGGCGAGTGCGTAAATTGGCTAAAGTTAGAATCAATTTCGCCTGGCGTTAATTCGCTTGTGCCATTTAACCAGTTAACTTGTGCACTTGGAATTTCGCCTGTGCGGTAATCGTAAATTTTATTAGCAAGCTGATCAGAGCCTAAAATAACTTGGCCTGTACTACCTAGTCCGCTGTCGGCACCGTTGTCGGTTTCGTTTTTAGAGTCATGGTAATCAAGCTCTACGTGCCATGTGTCGTTTATTTCCCACTCTAGGTTTAAACCAATAGAGCGGGCTTCTACTTCTGTAGTGCCTTTGTTAGCTGTAAAAGAGGCATCGTTACCGCTAATATCGGCATAAACGGCTGTGCCATTTTCATCAAGCTCGTAGCCATTAATATTGCTACCAAAGTCGTTCCAAATACCCCAACCAATACTTTCAGAGCCCGTTACTGCTTTACTTGCTGTGTAATCAAGTGTGGCTACAAAGCCATCGGTTGGCTCATATTGAAAAGTAACTTGGCCGTTTGTACGTTCACGTTCTACATCTTCAATAGAGTAGTTCATGTCTTTAGGGAAGTAGTAGTTACCAGTTGGGTCTGTACGGTTATCAACTACGTTACTGCTGTCTAATTCGGGTAAATCTACATTGGCTTGCCAACCTTGAATATTGGCACGTTGTTTTTGAAAGTCACGTTCTTGATGTGAAAACGAAAAACCAAAACCAAATCTGTCATCTGCAAAGGTGTTGCTATAAACTGCCGAAAGCTCAGGGGTTACATCATCGCCAGCTTCGTTAGACGAGTCGTGATTTGCTTTAATAGTTGCTGAAAAGTTTTGACCTGGCTTTTGAAAAGGGCGCGCAGTAGAAATGTTTACCGTAGCACCTAAACCACCGCTAGGTACATCGGCGCGGGCTGTTTTAAATACTTCTAGTGCACTCACGCCTTCAGAGGCAATGTTTTCAAGGTTGTACGAGCGTGTATAACCTGTGCCTGGCATTTGGCGGCCGTTTAGCGTAATTAAGTTAAACTCTGGGCCAAAACCACGTACTGTAATTTGGCTACCTTCACCGTTTGCACGACTCACCGATACACCGGTAATACGCTGTAATGATTCTGCTAAGTTGGTGTCTGGAAATTTACCCATTTCTTCAGCTGAAATGGCATCTACCACGCCTGATGAGTCGCGCTTCATATCCATAGAACGAATAAGTGAACCACGAATACCTTTTACTTCAATAACTTCTACATCAGGAGATGCTGCTGTGTCTGCTTCGGCGGCAATAGCCGTATTTAACGTGCTCGCAGCAATGATAAGAGACACAGAAGCCGCAAGTTGGCTCTTTTTAAAATTGAATGTGTTCATAATAGCTCTGCTTTATAAAATGTTGTTGTGTAGCAATAGGCGCTTAGCGCCTATTGTAGTGTGTGTTTTTATGGGTTAGCAATTACCACGTTATCTAGACGGTATAGTGCGCCGTCGCCCATATCCCAGCTAGGAAAAACCATAATTACGTTTAATGCGCTAATATCTAAGCCTGCATCAAATAACTGCTGAATAGGGAAGGTGTATGTTTGCCACTCGCCTGTAACCGGTGTTTGCCCTTCAACGCTTTGATTTAATGCCAGCTCAACAGCACTTGATGCGCCAATTGATTCAATTTTAAATAACCATTGTGCATCAACGTTTGAGGGTGCAGAGACTACTTTCATATCAAATTGTACAACACCATTTTCTAATAAGGCAGATGCATCAAACGATACGTCTTCATCGGCTAAAAAGCCCATTACAGTAGGGGTAGCCCCAATGCTAAATTGAGCCACAGCGCCGTGCTGATCATCATCGGTTTCTGTAGTTGGTGTAGAGCCACCACAACAATCCCAAATGCTCCACTGATCGGCTACTGTATCTGTAAATACGTTAAGCTCACCTGAGGCAACTGGCGTTGCATTAGGGTTGTAAATTTTAACGTTATCGACACGGTAAACCGCGCCTTCACCTGCGCCCCATGCCGGAAAAATCATAAGTACGTCAATAGTGCTTACATCAAGGCCTGCCCCCGCGAGATCTGATAACTTAAACGTATAGGTTTGCCACTCGCCTGTAACTGGCGCTACACCTTCAACACTTTGTGTTAGTTCAAGCTCTGCAAACGATGTTGCGCCATTTGCTTCTACTTTAAATAACCACGGGGTAGCAGGGTCGCTAGGGGTAGACGTTACTTTTAAATCAAATTGTATAACGCCTTCATCTAAAATGCTGCTTGCATCAAACGATTCAGCAGCACCACCTGCTTCAGTGCGGCTGTTAAAACCCATTACTGTAGGCTCTGCACCAATGCTAAACTCGGCAGTTAAACCGTGTTCTTCATCGTCCATTGTTTCAACAGGTGTTGAGCCGCCACAACAATCCCACATTGGCCATGCTAGGTTTTGCTCATCTTCAAAAATAGTCAGCTCGGGTGATGCGCCTATGTTGTCTTGTGTAATTTCAACATCATCAATTAAAAAGGTTGCACCTTCGCCCGTGCCCCACTCAGGAAATACCATAAGTACGTCAATTGAACTTACATCCAAATCTAAGTCAGCCAGATCTGAAAGTAAAAATGTATAGGTTTGCCATTGGCCTACAACAGGTGCTTGGCCTTCAACACTATTTGGAAGCGGCATATCTGCATCGGTTGAGGCTTCTGTGCTTTCAAGTTTTACAAACCATGTAGTATCAGGCACGCTTGGTGCGCTTGTTACTTTCATTTTAAAGCGTACGTAGCCTTCTTCTAACATAGGTGATGCATCAAATGGCGTTGCAGCACCGTTTTCATCAGTAATAAACGCATCGCGGCTAATAAAACCAACCACTGTAGGCTCACTGCCTATTGTAAATTCAACAACGTCGCCTTGCTCTTCATCACTTACAATTGCAGGTGTAGAGCCACCACAACAATCCCATGCTGGCCAGTTAGGGTTAAAGCTATCGCCAAAAATAGTTAAAGGGGTAGCAATACCGGTAGATGGCGGGCTAGGAATAGGCGCGTCACCTTCAAGAAGGGCATCGTCTAGGCTATCGTAACCTGGGCGAATAGTTTCACAGCCTTTGCCGGTATCTGGGTTAGATGCACATTGATAAACGCGTACGTAATCAATTGCAAACGTTTGGCCGTTTTCAAATGCGCTGGCATCTACACCTAACTCGTTTACGTTTTCTGGCCAGTCGCCACCTACTGCTAGGTTTAATAATAGGTGAAAGTCTTTATCGTAAGGTGCGCTATCCCAATGAGTTTCAAGCTCGCCAGAACCTTGTTCAAAATACTCTGCAAACCAACCACGGTGAGCAAGGCCTACCGCTTCGCCATTAGCATTCGTGCGTACTTCTGATTGGCGCTGCGTTGCATATAAGTAGCCATCTACGTACCAGCGAATTTCGCCTTCTTGCCATTCAATGGCGTAGGTATGAAAGTCATCGGCTGGGTTAGTATCTTCAGGGAATTTGTATTCTTGGCCCGTGTAGCTGTTATCTGGCCATGCGCGGCCATAGTGCAAAGTGCCATGAATGCTTGATTCAATACCGCCATCTTCATCAGCGGTTTTAAGGTTTACAGACTCTAAAACATCAATCTCGCCAGAGCGTGGCCATGTGCCGTATTCTTCATCGGTTGGTAGCATCCAAAATGCTGGCCAACTGCCTTGCCCCGAAGGTAGCTTTGCACGTACTTCAAAGCGGCCATAAGTAAAGTCAGCATTGTAACGGGTGTTTAGACGCGCAGACGTGTATGGCTTTTCAGCGCCATCTTCTGCGGGTAGGGCAACAATATTAAGCACACCGTCGGCAATAAAAGCATTTTGTTCGCTGTCGGTGTAACATTGTTTTTCGTTATTACCACCGCCGTCGCAATTTAGCTCAAAGTTCCATTTGTTAGTATCAATGGCAGAGCCGTCAAATTCGTCGCTCCATACCATTTGCCAATCTGAAACTGGCTCAGAAGCGTCAATATTTTCAAAATTAGATGTTGTGGCTGAGTCGCCACCACAGCCTGCTAAAGATGCTAATGAAATAGCAGCCAGTAAGCGAGCAATGTGTGTTTTTTCAATGTTCATAGCTGAACCCCGGTTTCACAGATTGTTGTCAGAATGTGTGTTTATACTTATTTAAAAGAACTCTATTTATTCATTGTAAGCGCTTACATTTTATATGTGTTTTTGTAAGCGCTTACAAATAATATTGTGCAGCAAGTGAATGGTCAACATATTTGTTTATTTTATTTACATTTAGTTTACGGTAAGACCAGTTTACCAACTTGGCATTTTTATAAAATAGTATTTAAAATTAGCGGGTTAAAATTTATGAGTCGGTTTTTTAGTTAGCTAATATGCAACATGTTTAAAGCGCGATAAGCTGAGTTAGCGAGTCGCTAACCGGGTGTTTAATAGGTACATTTATAAGATTATAACGCGTTATTTTACCAGCTTACGGCGTCTAAGCTGGTAATGTATAGCCATAGGCTACTTATTTTTAAAGGGCATTATTAGCAAACCCCAAAGTGAGGCATTTTGTTTTTGGCTTGGGTATTCTTTTAAGCCTATATCTATGTCGTTATCGGCTTTTTGCGCTTCATTTTTGTAACTGCCAAACAGTTTGTCCCACCATATAACGCTAAACCCGTAATTTGAATTGGTTTCGCTCACGCGTTGGCTATGATGAATACGATGCAGTATTTGGGTCATTAAAATTAATCGAAGCGGTTTTTCTATTGCATTTGGCAAGCGAATATTCGCATGGTTAAACAGCGCTAAACCGTTAAGTGCAATTTCAAATATTAATACTGCAATGGCGGGTACACCTAAAGCGGTAACGGCAATGAGCTTTATAAGAATGCTAAGTACAATTTCGATAGGATGAAAACGCAGACCTGTACTGGTATCTACATGGGCATCGGCGTGGTGTACACGGTGCAAGCGCCACAAAATAGGCACGTTATGAAATAACCTATGCTGCCAATAAATAAGTATATCAAGCAGTAACATGCTTAAAATAATAGCAACAATACTTGGTGTGGCTATTTGATTAAATAAACCAATACCGTGCTCTTGGTTATAAAGCGCTACGGCGGTTAAGCCTATGGGCACACTTAAGCGAGCAATTAGTGATGAAGCAAACACGAGTCCAAAATTAGCAAACCATCGGGTGTTACTTTTTATAGGCGATTTGCGTGCGGGCATTCGTGATTCTAGCAGCATCATAATAACCAAAATGCTAAAAAAGAACCCTAAACGCCACCAAATTTCATTACTCATTAGCTTGTGTAACCTCATCAGCTTCTTGGAGTTTTAACGTGTTATAACCACCATGTATACGTGTAAAAATAGTAATAGCGCACGCAGTGGCAAAAATACTCGCCATTATGGCAAAGTGCTGCGGCCAAATACAAAAGGCGATAAACAGCGCTATGGTTTCTGTGCCTTCGGTTAAACCATTTAAATAGTAAAAGCTTTTGTATTTAAACTGGGGTTTTTCGAGCTTAAATTTTTCGGCGGCTATGGCAAAGGCCAAAAAGCTTGAGCCTGTGCCTATAAAGGTGGCCAGTAATATGCTACCGGCAATGGCGTTTTGCTCGGGGTTTGCCAAAATAAAGCCAAGCGGAATTGCCGCGTAAAATAAAAAGTCGAGGGTAATATCTAAAAAACCGCCAGCGCTTGAACTTAAATTTGCATGGCGTGCCAGTGCGCCATCTAGCCCATCTAAAATACGATTTAATGCAATAGCCGTTAACGCTGCGTACCACATTTCAAACGCAATTAATGGCACAGCTAATAGCCCTATTAAAAAACCGACCACAGTGAGTTGGTCGGGCGTTATACCGCGCTTGTGCATTAACGCTACAACAGGGGTTAACAATGGCTTTATTACCGGGGTGATGTATTTGTCTAACATGCTTAGTGCCTTGTGCTTTTTGTGCGTTTATTTGGCTAAATTTAAGGTGATCAGATTGCCGTTTGCGGCCTCTGCATCGCTATGATCGTGGGTTACCATAATAGCGGGCAGTTTATGCTCACGTATTTGGCTAAATACCAGCTCGCGGGTATCTACTCTTAATTGGGTATCGAGCTTGCTAAATGGCTCATCAAGCAAAATAGCTTTTGGCTCGCTTAATAGCATACGCAGTAAAGCAACGCGTGCTTGTTGCCCACCAGAGAGGTTGTCAGGGTGGCGATTAGCCATGCCTTTTAATCCCACTTGTTCAAGCGCTTGCTCTATTTTTCCAAGGCGCTGTTTTTTATTGCCTTTAGGCATAGCAAAAGCAATGTTACCGCTTACCGATAAATGCGAAAATAATAACGCATCTTGATAAAGCACACCTATGTGGCGTAAATGAGCAGGCAAGTTATTAATATTTTCACCGTTAAGCCACACTTCGCCACTTGCGTTAAAGCCACTGGGTAATGTGCCGGTAAGCCAATTTAATAAACTTGATTTACCACTGCCTGATGGCCCCATAATAGTGAGTATTTCGCCGCCTTTTACCTGCTCGTTTAAGCTTAGCAATTGCTCGTGGTGACGATAAAGCTCACAATTTTTAATCTCTAAAGATGACTGCATTAAAAACCTTTTAATTTATGGGTTAGCGATGTGCGCTTTTAAAAAAGTACTTAGGTAAAACCCACGCCAGTATAAAGCCAATGAGTGGCAATGCCATTTGCATAATGGCATACACAGCACTGGTGCGCCTACTTGCGCCATTAGCAAGGGTAACCGCTTCGGTTGTTATGGTTGCTATACGCCCGCCACCGGCTAAAAGTGTAGGTAAATATTGGCCAAAACTAATGGCCAAACCAAGTGCGGCCGCAATTAAAATAGGGGCAAATAACTGGGGTAATTTTACGTGTAAAAACACTTTGCAGGGTGTTGCGCCAAGGCTTGCTGCTACATGAGCAAAGCGAGGGTCTAATCGTCTATAACTGCTCGCAAGCGATAAAAACACATACGGTAATACAAACAATAAATGGGTAAATACCACATTAAAAAACGCGGCCTGGTTATTTACAAGTTGTTGCAGCCACACTAGGCCAAATAAAAACGCAATACTTGGTACAAGCAGCGGTAAATAAATAATTAAGCTGGTAAAGCGCGACATGGGTTTTGCACTTAACTGCTCTGACTCTAGGCACAAAAGCGTAATAATAATGGCAAATAACGTAGTAACTAGCCCTATAGCAAGGGTATTAAAAAGCGGGTTTTGCATTTGCATGAGCGCACTTTTAAAGTGAAGTAGCGTGAGCTGATCGGGCAGTGCCGCCGGAAAACGCCAAAATCCGGCAACCGACCACATAATTAAGCCAATTAATGAAAGCAAAATAAAGCCAATTACAAATACCGTTAATACGGTTGTTATTTTTTGCCAATAAACACCGCCATATTCTCGCTCGCCATTGGTGAGTAAATCACTAAATAATGCTTTTATGGTTTTTTCACCGCCAAGCCAAAGAGCGAGTAAACCACCAGTAAGTATAAGCTGCAATAATGCCCCTGCAGAGGCTTTAATACGAAGGTTTAAATCTACATCGTTAAACCAGTGCATAATAGCGACAGCTAAGGTAGGTGGTGTATTTGGCCCCAAAATAAGTGGCATTTCTACACTTGCACTGGCATAAGCCAATACGGCTAAAATGGGTAGGCGCAGTAATGGATAAAGGCTTGGCAGTATCACTTTAAAAAAAGCAGTCATAGGGCAGTAGCCTAAATTAAGCGCTACTTTATGTTGTTGGCGCAGCTTTTTGCCAAGCTCAGGTTGGGCAAGTACACCTAGCGCCATTAACAGTAAAAAAGGCAGCTCTTTAAGGGTTAAGCCTAAAATTATACTAATACCAAACGAGTCATGCGGAAACATACCGTTAGGCGCAAGTTCCCATCCACTAAACCAAGGCGATACTAAACGCGAGATCATACCCGAAGGGGCTATTAAAAAACCAACCGCAATAGCCGCTGCTGCGTGGGGTATTACCAGTATTGGGCTCAGTAACCGTTGAATACGGTTAAGCCACGGGCTATTAAAAAATGCCGCTAAAATCATTAACGTAATGATAAAGGCAAGTAAGGTACTTATTAATCCAGTGCCAACACTTAGCATAACCATGTGTGTAAGGCCGGGTGTTTGCATAAGCATAGTAAAGCCATGTAGGCCAAGTGTTGTATGCTCAAGTACCGGCGCATAACCAAAAGCGGGCAATAGCACGCTAATTAGGCCGCCTATTACCGGCAAAATTAGCAATGCCAGTAAAAAGCGTGGGCTTAATTTAACTAATTTACTAAACATATCGGCGCTTTTATGTGGTTTAAGCGTTGGGCTTGCTGCTAACTTATTTGAAACAACACTCATTGGCTTACTCCAAAACGCGTTTGCCAACCTTGTATAATAGCGTTTACCCAGCTTGGGTGTGGCTCACTTAGCGTGCGTTTAATACTATTTAAAGGCAGTGCGCTTGGATGCGGTTGCATAGTTTTAAATAAAGCCTGTTGTTGTGGTGTTAGCGTTGACTGAATAAGTACGCTTTTATCGCCCCATATAGGCGCTTTTTGTTTTTGAGCTTGCGCCTCTGGGCTCAATAAAAAATTAGCCACTAACTGCGCACTTTGCTGGTGGCTTGCATTATAAGGTATGGCTACAAAGTGGGTGTTACTTAAACTGCCATCTTGCATTGCATAACTGCGAATACTTTTTGGTAAATCATATCGTTTAACGGCGGCAGGTACTTCGGGCGCTGAAAACGTAAACGCTATGCTTAGCTCTGTGTCGCCTATTAAGCGGCGCATTTGTGCACCACTTTGCATAAAATGGCTGCCATCGCGCCAAAGTGTTGGGTGCAGCTTATTTAAAAAGTCCCATAATGGGTTTAATACTTGGGCTGTGTTTTGTGCAGTAGCAGGTTGATTTAACTGCGCTTTAAGTGTTTCATCACTTTGTTGATGTAGCATAACAAGCGCGTATTTTAAAAAGCTCATGCCTAAAAAGTCAGGTGGCTTTGGGTAACTAAAACGCCCCGGGTTTTGTGCGCTCCAGCTAAGTAATTGGTTTAGGGTTGTTGGTAGTGTGTTATTTGCAGTGCCGTCAATTGCTAAACTGTCGTAGTAAAAGGTGAGTGAAGCTTGGCCCCAAGGTGCTTCCATTCCGTTGGTGGGTATTCCAAAATCAAAATTAACAGCGGGGTTATTGCTAGGGTCTGTGTAGCTAAAATTAGGCAACTTATTAGCCCATTGTTTAAGTAATAATGAGTGCTCGCTCATGGTGGCAAAGTTAGCACCGTTTATCCAAATTAAATCTACGCTGCCTCTATCGTTATTGTTTGCTGATTTTTCGGCAAGTACTCGGCTTACTGCCTCGCTGGTATCGCTTAGCTTTACATGTACTAAGTTAATGTTGTATTTGGTTTTTACTTGCTGCGCAGCCCATTGAATATACGCATTTATTTGCGCATCGCCGCCCCACGCATAAAAATATACGCTTTGGTCTTTGCCTAAGCTTTCAACTTGCTGCCAACGGCTTTGTAATTGTGTACTTGCTAGGCTTTTAAAGCTAATAACAAGGCAAATGCAAAACGCGACACAGCAAAAGCTGTATCGCGATAATGTTTGCCAAAATTTATTGGCGAGCATTTAAGTCCCAGTTGTAATCTAAAAATTTCACTTTCATGTCGTTATTTTTAAGCGCTTTTTGCTGAGCGGGTATCAGTTTTAGTGCTTTAGGGTATTGCATAAAAAACTGCTGCAGCGTATTTGCACCTTTAAAGCCTTGTTCAAAATCATCGCCGTACCACTTAAATATTGAAGACACACTTAGCGTGTTATCTTGCGCTATATTACGGGTCATGTCTGATAAAAAACGCACCGTTTGCTCGTGCAATTGGTTTTCTAAATCAGTAGCTGTGTAGGCTTCTTCACGTAGAGCTGGGCAGCCAATACTTGCGCAATTTACAGCAAAGTGAATACGTGGGTCGTTGTATTTACCACTGCCACGTATTAAACCATGCTCTATATTATCAAGGCTGCGAGTTTTACCAAGTAATGGCACAAACTCTTTGCTCCATGGTGAGCTAAAAAAACTGCCTAAATCTTTAATTGATTTAAGACTTGGGTATTTTGTTAATATTAGCTCAACAGTAAAGGCGTTATAAGCGTTGATTAAAAACGCCAGCTGTTTAGGTTTTTCCCATGTATCAAACTCATTTTGCGTAACCGCCGATAGCGAATCTAAATAGGTTTTAAGCTCGCTGTGCTTAGCTTTTATTGCTGAATAATCAACCTCTGTGCTGTGGCCATGATTAATAGCTACAACATGGTTGTTTAATAATGTATTCCAGCTGTCGTGCATGTTTTGAGCGTTGCTTGCAAGCGATGTTGCAAGCGATGTTGCAAGCAACGCAGACCCTAACAATAGCGCTTTAAAAGGTGTTTTAAACATATTAGCCTCTGCGCCATGTGTGGTATTTTTCAAGCATGTTAAGTACTTTCTCAGGTGCATGAGCGCGTTTCCACTCGCCTGCTGCGTACTTGTTACCTTCAGCCCAAGTAGGGTAGCTATGAATTGTACCTAGTATTTTGTTAAGGCCTAACCCGTGTTTCATTGCCAGTACAAACTCAGCTATTAAATCGCCAGCGTGCTCAGATACCACAGTAACACCGAGTATTTTGTCTTTGCCTTTAGGTGTAATTACTTTAATAAAGCCTTTGGTGGCGCTGTCGGTAATGGCGCGGTCTAGCTCTTCAAACTCAAAACGTGTAATTTCGTAGTCTATGCCTTTATCAATAGCGTCTTGCTCGTTTAAGCCAACACGTGCTACTTCTGGGTCAATAAATGTGGTCCACGGAATAACACGGTAATCTACTTTAAACTTTTTAAGATTACCAAATAAGCCATTTACTGCTGCGTACCAGCCCTGATGAGCGGCTACGTGCGTAAACTGATACGGACCTACAATATCGCCCGCGGCAAAAATGTTAGGGTAAAGCGTTTCAAGGTATTCGTTAGTTACTACAGTACGATTAGTTTCAATACCGAGTTCTTCAAGGCCGTAACCTTTAAGGCGAGCGCTTCGGCCCACAGCACATAGTAGCTCATCGTATTCAATATCGATTTCGGTATCATTATGTTTTACCACAATAAATTTTTTGCCATCGCGTGCTTCACAGCGTAGTGCCTGATGCGATGTTAAAATGTTTACGCCGCTTTCGGTTAGGGCTTCGTGAGCAAAGGTAGACACTTCTAAGTCTTCTTTGATCATAATGCGTTCAGCCATTTCAATTTGCGTAACATTTGAGCCTAAACGTGCAAAGCTTTGTGCAAGTTCACTACCAATTGGACCACCGCCAAGTACAACAAGCTTTTTAGGTGCCTCATCTAGCTCTGCAAATTTAGTCCATAATGTATCGCTTGTTACATAGCCTGTTTCTTCAATACCAGGTAATGGCGGTACAAATGGGCGTGCGCCAGTGGCAATAACAATAGTACGGGCGGTTAATGTTTGTGTGCCGCCATCGTTAAGCTTAATTTCTACAGTCCACGGGTCTAATAATTTACCGTAGCCTTTAACTACATCTACGCCTAGGTTTGTGTAGCGCTCAACGCTGTCATGTGGTGCTACGTCGGCAATTACTTTATGTACACGTGCCATTACTTTTTTAAACGAAAACTGCGGTGTCGCGTTTTCAAGGCCGTAGTGTTCACCGTTTCGAATTTGCTCGGCAATTTTAGCGCTTTTAATAACTGCTTTACTTGGCACACACCCATAGTTTAAACAGTCGCCGCCCATTTCGCCGGCTTCAATTAGGGTTACTTTGGCTTTAACCGCTGCTGCAATGTAGCTTGTCACTAAGCCGCCAGCACCTGCGCCAATAACAATCATGTTGCGGTCAAACTTTTTAGGTTTAGTGTAGTTTTTGTATACGCGACGTTTTTTAAACACGTTTAAGATTCCTTTAGCAATAAAAGGGAACACACCCAATAAAGCGAATGATAAAATAAGATCTAACGATAAAATGCCAGATAAGCTTTCAATTTGCGCCAGTTGCGTACCCGCGTTTACAAATACAAATGTACCCGCCAGCATGCCTATTTGGCTTACCCAGTAAAAGGTCCATGCCTTAATTGAGGTAACACCCATTAATAAGTTAATTAAAAAGAACGGAAATACGGGCACTAATCTAAGCGTAAATAAGTAAAAGCCACCTTCTTTTTCAACGCCTGCGTCAATAGCGTCTAAACGCTCAGGAAAACGTTGTTTAATTGTATCGCGCAGTAAGTAACGCGATACTAAAAAGGCAAGCGTAGCACCTACAGTCGAGGCAAAAGAGGCTACAAGTAAGCCCTCAACTAAGCCAAATAACGCACCTGCGGCCAGTGTTAATATAGCCGCACCCGGTAAAGAGAGAGCCGTTACCACTACGTACAGTAAAAAGAAGCCACCAAAAACCAACAATGGTGATTGCTCTTTATATTGGCTAAATTGATCCATCGACCCTTTTAAGCCTTCAAGCGTAAGTAACTGGTGTAAATCAAAGTGAAAGAACAAGCCTATAGCCGCTGCTGCAATCAATACCAAAAATAGTTTTTTAATCATGTTCTCTCTCAAACCGCTCTTAAAAATTATGGGTTAGTGTTAATTTTGCGTTTATTGGCAATTCAGGAAATGCCAATGTTGCGCCAAAGTAACCACCTTCAAATACTGGGCGCCAGTTTTTTTGATTAGTGACGTTGTTTACATCTAATCGCAACTTAGTACTAGGCGTAAAAGCGTAGCTAGTATTAACGTTTAGCGTGTACTGATCACGAATTTTAACTGTTGCTAAAAAGTCTAATGGGTAACTCTTTGTATATAGACCTGAAAAACCCATTTGCCATTTCGAATTAATTGAATAATTTCCATTAAAACTGAACGACTGCTCAGGAATGCCCTGAACCTGGCGGTTTGAAGGTGCAAACGCGGTAAAACTTGGCGCGCCAACGCCCGTACCTGCAATAATATCTGGGCGAGAGTTATCAAATGCATCGATTACTTGAGCAGAATCTTGGCTGCTTGCTGAGTTGTCGTAGCGAGCATCAATATAGCTGTAGCCAGCACTTAGCCAATAAGGGTATGCATCGTAAAATACTTGGCTTTCAAAACCTGTGGTACGAATACCTGTATTGCTGCCATCGCGATTACGTAAACTACGGCGCTGGCTAAATACCGCGCCATCAGCGTACCAGTCGCTGTCGGTTGGGGCATACTTTAAGCCAAACTCGACTAATGTGTTTTCGGTTGCAAAATTTTGTGCGCTAATCGTGTTATCGCCGCCAAGTGATGTACCGCCAGCCATACTGTTTGATGTTGCTTCGTTATAACTTGCTGCACCATAGGTGGTGTAGTCGGCATTTAATTTGTAATTAAAGCTAACTTGGCCAGAATGTAGTGTTTCGTTAATGCTATCGCTTGCGGCAACTTGACCTTGTGGTGCAATAGGGTCGTTTGCTTCTACATCGTAAAAGTCAACGCGGTAACCCACACTAGTATGAAGTTTATCGCCCCAATCTGAGTCTTGCTGAATAGCAAGCCCCGTTTGCCATGAGCGTGAGTCGGTGGTGTCTGATAGGTTAAAGTCGCCGCTGCCATCGTTATCTAAATCGTATTGACCACCAGGCGATACAAATACGCCCGGGCTTAGCTCTACTAAACGTGCTTTTTGCGCATCGGTTAAGGGAATGCGGCGGTTTGAAAGTGGGCCAGTTAAATCAATTGGTAAATCGGCCTCGGTAGTAAATTGGCTATAGCCAAGTACTTTATTATAGCGTACGTCAAAAGCAAAAATTGTTTGTTGGTCGCTATTCCAACGGTAGGTAAGCTCAGTACGGTTTTGCGCTGTATCGGCGCCGTCTATAATTTCTACAAAGCTGTTTTGGGCTATTTCTTCACGCTGTAAATGTTGAAAATACGTAATGTTTTTAAGTGAGGCATTAGCACTTAGCTCGCGCTTATAAATGCTGTGAATTAAATAAGTGGTTGCTTCGTTTTGGTTATCAGGGTCGGTAAGTACGGTGCTGCGATCTATTTTTACTTGCCCAGTAGGCGATACAATAGAACCCGCTGCTGGTACGGTACTTCCATTTGCTTGCACGCCTTGGCCGGTAATATAAAGGCCATCATCAATTAAGGCTTGGGTAGGGCGATTAATACCGGCGTTATCGGTAAATTCAACTTGGTATAGCTCAAAGTTAATATCCCAACTGCTTTTGTCGTCTGGCAAAATTCTAAGGGCAGCAAATAAGCTGTCGCTTTTAGTGCCTGAGTAATCGTAGTAACTGCCTTCATCGAGGTGCTCGTAACTTACTCTAAGGCCAACTTTATCTTTTATAATCGGGGCTGTGTAATCTACTTGGGCACTGTATTGATCCCAACGACCTGCAGAGAGCTTTACCCTACCTTTACTCTCAGTTGTTGAGGCTGCTTTAGAATGTAAGTTTACAAAACCACCATTACGTTGGCTTGAGCCAAATAAAACCGGCGGTGCACCTTTTACTACATCTATTTGTTCTACAGAATTGAACGATAACGGCACACCAAAGCCATTATTACCTGCTTGGCGACGAGTACCATCTTGAAAAAGCTCACCCAGTTGGCCACGAATAGTAGGTAAGCTTGGCGCACCAAAGCCACTTGCAGAGTAAGTGTTTGGGCTTACTGCAAGTACATCTTGTAGGGTTGTAATGTTTAGTTGCTCTATTAGCTCGCTTGAAATAGGCGTTACCGAGCGGGCTATATCTTGCAGTGCTAGGTTATCACCAAAAGGGCCGTCTACAGTGGCATCTTTAACAGAAAGCCCTTGAGATTTAATAGTTTGGCCTGCAACTTCAATACGTTCAATTGAGCCTGATTCTGTTGCAGTTTGCGCCGCATGAGCATAAAAATTAGGTGTTAAGTAAGCGGATATAAAAAGTGCCAAATATGAATGTTTCAAAAGGGGTTCTCATTTTGGTTAGTGTTAATGTGGCAATAAAGACCTGTGGGTTTGTGAATAACTTTCACTAATTATTAATTCTTTTTGTTTTTTAGAACGAAACGTTAAAAGCTTAGCATAGAGGCAAACTTTTAAAGGTTAAGTTGGCACCTTTCTTTTAAGGGTTAAAGCCAGACTTTTAATTATAAAAAGTACTGTACGAAAGTAATGCTGAAATTGGACAGGTAAATGTTTGAAAATATTTTTGTTTTTGTGAAATAAAATTGCTTAAGAGCGGTCTTGCTAGTTTCAACTTTACATTATTTAGTTTTAAGGAAACTTTATGACTAGTACAACAGGTACTGATTTTCAAAATCGTCTGCAATGGTCGCTTTTTTCACTGCGTTTAGGCGTATTTATTGTAATGATTATGTGGACGTTTGATAAGTTTGTTAATCCTGGGCATAGCGCACGTATTTTTGAGCATTTTTATGGGATTAGTGGCTCTACTGATGTTGTTGCTTATGTGCTGGGTGGATTACAACTTATTTTAGTGTTGGCTTTTATGGCGGGTATTAAAAAACGCCTTACATACGGTATTATTTTTGTAATGCATGGCCTATCAACGCTTTCATCTTACAACCAGTATATTGAAGGCTTTAATAACTTACTATTTTTTACAGCGTGGCCAATGTGGGCAGCGTGTTTTGCACTTTACTTATTACGTGACCAAGACGTAAAACTTACTGTTAAATAACCTTTATTTAAAGCAAAAAAAATGGTTATAAGCCATAAGGCTTATAACCAATAAGTACACAAGGGAGTGTATGGAAGTCGGTTTTAATGCATTGCGTCGTTATACTGATCAGCTAGACTCTCTTTTTGCCCTTCGGTTAAAGCTTTACCAGCTAATTGAAATACTTCATGTTCTTCTTCACTTAAATGGTGATGCACTAAATGGTGCAGCTTTTTAGCCGCAACTAACCAAGCAGACGAGCTCATTTCGGTATCTTCAAGTTGTTCAATTAATTCGTCTATTTCATGGTGCTCAGCAACGCTGTGGCGTGCTTTTTCGTGCGTTAAATCATCAAACATAAGTGGGTTATAAAAATAACGCTCTTCAAATTTAGCGTGATCTTCTAATTCTGTTTTAAGCTCGTCCATTAGCTTGTGGCGCTCAGTTGTATCGCCGTGCGTTTGAATAAGTGCATCTACCAATTTACGTTGTTTATCGTGATCGTGACGTAGCGCTTCAAATATATTCATAACTAATCCTTTACTTGCTCTTAAATTGCTTGCAAATGTTAAAGCAAGCTAAGTGCCACTTATTAAATTGTTGAAATTAATAAACTTATATTTATTTGCTTGCTCGTGGAAGTATGTGGCTTGTAAGTTTTACAAGCACGCTTGTGCAATATTTTCAGGCTTTAGCTCTACAGAACCTTACAAATATTTGCTGGCGGTGTTTTTTATTGCAGTGATAAAGTAATAATATTATTTAGGTACAATTTAAAAACATTACCTTATTGACGCTTTAGTGTAAGGGACACAGCTTTGGGGCATAACTAAGAGGACAGTTTAAGGTTGAACACAAAAAGCCCAATAATCGCGTTGCTATTTTGCGCAATATTAAGTGCATGTAGTACAGCGCCGCATTACGGTAACAGTTTATGCAGGGAAAAAGCTGAAATGACTGAGCTAAATGGCACCCAAACAAGCTCAGAGGTTTACAATGAATGTATTAGCGCTCAAATAAAAAAGGATGCTAAAGACGACGCTTTTATTGATGAAATTGCAGTGTTTTTTATTGATTTACTTGTTTTGATAACCGACTAACTAAGCAAACATACAGCAATAATCTAAAGCAAAAGGGTGTATAAAGAGGATTGATTATGAAAGCATTTTTAACTGTATTCTTACTGTGTATATTTTTAACTGGCTGTGCGGCAAATCCTTATGCGGGCTCTGCAAAGTGTATGGAGCAAGCTGATATTGCATACGAAACACAAACACATAAAAATGAGTCATTTAATAATGAATGCAAAGCTGCAAAAGTAAATGTACATAATAAAAAGCTTGAGAATCATGGCGTGTTAGATAGAAGTATTTTGCAAACGCTGGCTCATTTTTTAAATGGGCTTTTTAACTAAAGGAAAAGCAATGAATAAAGCGTTAAGAGCAAAAATTGTTGCTGTGTGCGATAAAAAAATAGCAGCCAAAGGCGAAAATGTAGGGCTTTCTTTTTATGCTTTTTTTGCAAATAAAAACGACAACCCGGAGCTCCTCATGCAAGCCGCAACTTGGTGGATACACACCCATAAATTAGATCACTTTGAAAAAGCGCACAAAATAAAACAAATAATTATTGATGAGAAATAATAAACATAAGTTTAGCATGTAAATTAATATAATATTTATAATAGGCAATGACTTACGATGCTATTTATGAACTTGAAATTATAATACATGAATGCTTCGTTTGAAGTAAGGTAGCTGCCTTGTGATAAAGCCTAAGCAATACTAAATCACACGGGGATACATGCACATTTAATTGATTGAAAACCCAGAGCAAGAATTAATAGAAAACCTTAATAAAAAGTAGATGACTTCAACTTGGCTAATTGGGAAGTAAGTACACGAACGCCTTTAACGGCTCTAATAAAAAACGAGCAAGGTGAGGTAATTGCGGGGCAGCAGCTCGTGCATATGGAAATTGGTTACTATTAGATACATTTAATTTTTAAACCATGCAATTTTATGAATAGTATGGCTATAAAATCCTGTGATTCATGAAGGCTACCCTAAAACGGTTTTGCGATTAAAAAGGATTTAAAAATGAGAAAAAATTTGTATTTACAGTTAAAAATCACAAAGTAAAAATTATTAACTCATGGATAGGGGGTGCTAAATTGTATATTGACGGTGAGCGCCGTGACCATGACTTTACTTTTTTATCGAGTGGTAAAAATGCGCTACTTTCAGTAAATTTAGGTGATTATGGTGTTTTAGAAGTATTTCCAAAATCTGCTCTTATTTCAGTGGAAATGGATGCTTTTTTAGTGAATCAGAATGTAAAACAGCCTGTTTATAGCTCCCACAAACGCTTAAATTTAAAAGAGCAGAGGTTGGCAAAATAAACGTGCAATAAGTGTGCATTAATAATAACTCTGGCCTTTCGCTAATTTTAGAAGAGGCAACGTAGTGATATTTATAACGCCAGTAAGTTGTTGAAATTATTAAACAAACATCAATCTATAACTATTTGGTTTCTACCGTTTTGTTTTGCTTTATAAAGCTTTAAGTCGGCAAGCTTTATAAGTTCATCAAGTGAATTGTTTTTATTATTACTTATAGCTACCCCAGCACTAAAAGTGACAACTTCATTTTTAGGCAGTGCCTGAATATCGTTACAGTACTCGGCTAATTTAAAATTAAGCTTTTCAAATAGTTTTTTAATTATGTTTTCGTCAGTAGTGTTTAAAACAAATAGCCACTCCTCACCACCGTAGCGACCAAACAGGTCGGCGTTAGTAAGCGCATCTTTAGCCGCTTGTGCAAACTTTATAAGTACTAAGTCACCAATATCGTGACCAAACTTATCATTTATTTGCTTAAAATAATCTAAATCGATGATGGCAATTGTTGCCTTTTGACGGTTTAAAATTAGTTTTGCCTGTTTCATTATTCCTCGGCGATTAAGGCTATTAGTAAGGAAGTCTGTAAAGGCGATACTGCGGTATTTTTTTCGTTGTAGCGCTTGTCGGTAAAACAAAAACAGCGTAACAATCACTATAATAAATGCGATAGAAGCGCTAAGGCGCCAAATAATTTTTTGTTGGTGCTCTTCTGTTGCTCTTAGTTTATTTATATCTTTTTCGTATTCTAGTTGTAATATTTTGTCTTCTTTTTCTTTTACCTCAAATTTGATTTGCAGTGTTTTTATATTGCTTTCACTTGTGGCTTCATAATGCTTAATTGTATAAATAAGTTTGTTTTCGATAGCTTCGAATGCATCTTCAGTGAGGTTTAGTTTTCGCTTTAATTCGTAACGCTTAGCTAAAAACTGCGCTTTATAAATGCTTCGGCTAAATTTATCCATATTTGAATATACATCGTTATTTACTGTATTGGCGTCATCTAGGCGGTTTTGCTTTATGTATATATCTGCTAATAAAATCAAAGAGGCCAGGTGCATATCATGAATATTAGCCGAGCGTGCCAGCTCAATATTTTCTTTTACAAGCGTTAAAGCCGTAGTGTAATTAGCTTGTTGGTATTGAATGTTAGCAATTGAATATTGAGCAAAGGCCAGGCCCTTTTTCATATTCACTTTTTTAAAGTATTGCAGTGCTTTATTAAGATAAACTAGGGCATTTTTGGTGTCGCTTATTTCTAAAAACACGTTACCTAAGCTCCAGTGCGCCTTTGCAGTGAAAAGGCCATCATTGGTTTTTTCAAAGGTTGTTACGGCTTTTTTAGCATAGTAAATAGCTTTGTCGTTATGTTTTTTATTATCATTTAGGTAGTTGTAAGCATCTGCTATTTTTCTATAAAAGTAGCCTTGGCTAGCTATATCATTATTTTTTATTGATAACTCTAAACCTGTTAATGCAGCACTTAATGTTTTTCTTAGTGCGTCTGTGTCTGTGTAGTAATAGGCGAGCGCGCGAAGAGTAATTATTTTTTCTTTTGCTAACAGCTGAGGTATTTGATTTTCTAGGCGTGTTGCAAGCTCTTTTGCTTGAGTAAGTTTTTCGCTTTGCGATAAATACTTTAGCTGCGCCTCTAAAAATAATAAGTGAAGGTCTTTTTGTTTGATCAGTTGCTGGTTATTTAAGTATTTTGTTAAGTGAATATTTAACGCTTCAAATTCTTCTTGCCTAAAAAGTAGCTCGGCATATAACGCTGCAGCTTGTAAATGAAGCTCGCTCCAATTTTGCTCTTCACTATTTTTAAAAGCATGTACGAGCTTATTAGCATTTAGTAGGTAATCTAATTTATTTGCTCTTATATTGTTGATTAGGGTTTGCGTGTTTTCGTAGTTTAAAGGCTTTAACGAGCCATTAGGCTCTGTACTTTGTGCAAACGCAAGTGGGCTCAAAAGTAAAAATAAGGCAAAAACAAAGGGGCTCCAAACACGTTCAATTAAAATTTTTATATGTGTATTGTTGCGCTTGTTTATCATTTTTACTTGCTCTTACTAATAGTGGGTATAACTATAGCATTACTTGTAAAAAATAAGTTAATACTTAATAAGTGACCGTGCCTTTGGCGCACTCTAAAACAGCGTAACTGGTATTTATAAAAACAAAAGAGACACCCACTCTATTAATTGTACAAATTACAATCAAGCACTAAGCTTTATCTTAATTAAAAAACGAGGTGTTTATATGGCTATTGCTCGAAAACGCCAAATTAGCTTGGCAGACACTAAATATTACCATTGTATTTCGCGGTGTGTACGCCATGCATATTTGTGTGGTGAAGATGCACTAACAGGCCAAAGTTATGAGCACCGACGCGGGTGGGTTGAAGATAAACTCCTCGCATTAGCGCAGGTATTTTGTATAGATGTATGTGCGTACGCTGTAATGAGCAATCATACCCATGTAGTGCTTTATGTTGATGATAAAAAAGCAAATAGGCTGACTGATAGAGCGATTGTTATTCGATGGCATAAGCTGTTTAAAGGTACTGCAATTTCAAATAAGTTCATGCAAGGTGAAACCCTCACTAAAGCAGAACGCTGGTTTTTAAGTGAAAATGTTAAACAATACAGAGAGCGTTTAAGTAGCATTAGTTGGTTTATGCGCTCTTTAAATGAAAATATAGCAAGGCGCGCAAATAAAGAGGATGACTGTACAGGCAGGTTTTGGGAGGGGCGTTTTAAATCACAAGCGTTACTCGATGAAGCGGCGCTACTTGCTTGCATGGCCTATGTAGACTTAAATCCAATACGGGCAAATGATGCTATAACACCTGAGGGCTCTAACTTTACAAGCGTAAAGCAGCGTATTGGCACAATTACAGGTAGCCAGCCTAAGTTTAAGCAACCAAAACTATTATTGCGATTTGCAGGTAGGCCTAAAAAGTTTATGCCAAAAGGAATACCATGCGAGTTAAAAACTTATTTAGAACTTGTTGATGTAACCGGCCGCTGTATAAGATCTGATAAACCAGGTTTTATTACCCACTCAACTCCTAAGCTATTAAATCGCTTAAATATAACCCCTGAGAACTGGTTAACACTCACCACTGAATTTGAAAAAGTATTTCATGGTGCCGTAGGGCGAGTAAGTTCGCTTGAAAGCTACTGCGATCACCAACAAATAAAGCGAAGGCCCAGTTATTCTAACAGTAAGCAATTGTTAGCTTAATTTTCTAATCATATTGTTACTTAGTATGGCACTAGCTGTATATTTTGCATGTGTGTTATTTGCGACTAATCATCATTTATTTTAAAAAACATCCAAATTTTCAGTTTTATCCTACTTTAAATTCTCTTTAGGTAATTTATCGGCTGTAGATCAAAAATAGAAGTTTGCTGCTTATTGTTTTTAATAAGTGAGTTAGCAAGTATGGCTTTAACTAATTATTTTTATATTAATTAAAAGTGGGTGTCAATTTTAATTGCTAGCTGTATATTTTGCATGTGTGTTATTTGCTAATAATAATCATCATTTATTTTAAAAAGCATCCAAATTTTTCAGTTTTATCCCACTTTAAAATCTCTTTAGGTAATTTATCGGCTGTTGATCAAAAGCAAAAGTTTACTGCTTATTATTTTTAATAAGTGCGTTAGCAAGTATGGTCTTAACTAATTGTTTTTATAGTAATTAAAAGTGGGTGTCACTTTTAATTAATAAAGTAATACAGTGCTCCTAAAATTATTTGTTTTTTATATTGAGTTAATTTTAAGCATAAGTTGACATGTAGAATGAATGCTCTACCGTGTTGGGTAGAGCATTCATTCTACATGGTTTACCTTTATGCTAAAACAAGAGATAGCAGCGGCACTTGAAGTCGCTTTTAGCCAACATGGCTTTGCTGAGCCAAGCGTGGCAAAGCTTCAAAAACTCAGTGGTGTTAGTTTACGCACCCTTTATAAATATTATCCTTCAAAGCAATCCATGATCATTGCTGCACTTGAGTACCGCCATAATCGTTATATCAACTTTTTGCTAAATAATGCTCCTGCTCCAGGTAGCGAGGCTATTTTACATATGTTCGATCAGCTTAAATTATGGATGCAAGAGTTTGCACCTAATGGCTGTTTATCTATCAATGCGTTGTCGGCTTTTCCTGAAGACGAAGTTATAAGCAGCGCGGTGCAAAACCATAAAAAAGCGGTTAAACAGCTGTTAGGCGAGCAAAGCTTAAATCAGTCTGTTGCTACTACACTGTTTTTATTGCATGAAGGAGTGTCGAGTGCGTGGCCTGTGATGGGTGATGATGCTGTTTTATCAGCAAAACAAAGTATTTTACAGTTAATTTAAAGGAGCAGACAATGGCAAGTCTTCCCACTACAATGCATGGCGTACAGCTTACAGGGCATGGCGATTTTGATGTATTAAAGTATGCAACCGATATAGCCGTACCTTCTCTTGCAAGTACCGATGTACTAATAAAAGTAATGGCGGCGGGTGTTAACAACACCGATTTAAACACCCGTTTAGCTTGGTATTCTAAACAAGATGGTGAAAGCGAAGATGCCAGTTGGTCTAGTGAGGCTTTGGTTTTTCCGCGCATTCAAGGTGCAGATGTATGTGGTGTAATAGTAGCCGTTGGTGAAAGTGTTGATAAAAGCCGTATTGGTGAGCGTATTCTAGTTGAGCCATGTTTAGTAAAAGCTAACGGCGAAACACTAAAAGCACCGTGGTATTTTGGCTCAGAGTGCGATGGCGGATTTGCACAGTACACAGTAGTTGATTCAACACACGCTTATACAATTAATAGTAGCTATAGCGATGTTGAGTTGGCGTCTTTTCCGTGTTCATATTCTACAGCCGAAAACATGTTGTACCGCTCAAATCCGCAGCAAGGGCAAACTGTTTTAATAACGGGAGCCTCGGGCGGGGTTGGCTCTGCGGCAGTGCAATTAGCAAAAGCTCGTGGTGCTAATGTTATTGCAATTACTAGCAAAAGTAAGGCGCAGCAGTTAAAAGATTTAGGTGCCAATAAGGTTATATTTCGTGAAGACGATTTAATTCAAGCCTTAGGTAAAAGCAGTGTTGATGTAGTTATTGACCTAGTAGCTGGCGAGCAATGGCCAAAGCTGCTAGAAGTGTTAAAACCTAAAGGGCGTTATGCGGTATCGGGCGCTATTGGCGGGGCGTTAGTTGAGCTAGATATACGTACTTTGTACTTAAAAGACCTAACGTTTTTTGGCTGCACAGTGTTAGAGCCAGAGGTATTTAAAAGCTTAGTTAACTTTATTGAGCAAGAAAAAATTAAGCCTATTGTGGCAAAAACATTTCCTCTTAATGAAATAGTGACGGCGCAGCAAGTGTTTGCGCAAAAACAGCACGTAGGAAAAATTGTTTTAACAATACCGCACGGCTAATCGCATTGTAAATAATAAAGCCCGCTACTTTTAAGGTAACGGGCTTTTTGTTTAAAGGTTTGTGCTTACAAACTCTTTTTAGGCGGAAGCGCCACGTTTGCAAATATTAGCCCTGCTACAAGCGACATAAATATTAAAAACGTTTGCTGGCCAATATGCTCTGCGTACACAAAGTCTTGACCTTCAATCAGTGAGTTTAAGCCAATGTAGGTTTTGCTACCGGGCACTAATACAATTAAGCCTTGCATGGCAACAATTGAAGCTGGCGCATTAGCAACACGGTTAAATAAGTTACTAAATACACCTACTGATAAAGCCCCTACAAACGTACCTAATGTGTAATCTAAATACATAGCTGAGCCAATACTTGTGCCGTAAGCTATAAAACCTGATGCAATAGACCACACTGCGTGCTTAAGCTTGGTTCTAAATATCACTATTAAGCTGCTACAAAGCAAAAATATAGCCAGCCAAGCTGTCCATTTTGGAAGAGGCTCTGGCTGTACGAAGTCTGCTTGGCCAAACATGGCAAAGCCAATACCTATGCCAATAAAGGCACCAAAGTACAGTTTAAATAGCAGCATAAACGAGTCCATAACTCGCGCAGTACCCGACACTAAATGCCTAGCTGCAAGCTCGGCTAAACCCAGTGCCAATGCAAGGCCCGGTATAAATACAATAATGGCCGAAAGCACCACTAAACGTATGTTAATTTCAGGGGTTATGTACACACTTACCGCACAGGCTAATACAGCTGATATAATAGCAACAAGGGGCTCAAGCATATGTGCAACACGCCTAGAGCGAGCCGACCAAAGCACAAACACATACACCACGAGCGTAAGCAGCGATGACCAAATAACATCAGTCCAACTTGTGCCCATTAGCATTGCAAATGCACCACCAGAGGTTGCAAAGGCAACTCCTGTAACTAGCTTATTGTATGGGTTTGGCATGTCGTAAATGGCATCAAGCTGAGCGTCGACTTCTTGCAAAGTTAGCTTGTCGTCAAGCATTTGATTTACTAAATCGTCGGTGTCGGCTAGTGAGCCTAAATCGTGATCGCCAGGGTCAACACGTGCTACGTGTGTGTATTCGTCTTCGTGGCCGTCGGTCCAAATTACAAACGTTACAGAGGTTGGCGACATAACAAACGACGATTTAAGTCCTAAGTAAGTAGCCACTTCCATTAGGTGAGCTTCTAGGCGGTAAGCAGGCGTACCGTACTTGTGAAGCATTTTACCTAACTTAACGATAAATTTGCGTTTTTCTGTGAAGGTTGCAGTTTTCAAATCTTATTTAGGCCAGTGTGTAAATAAATTAGCTAAAAGTATAGGCTAAAACGCCCATTTGTAATGGGCGCGATTTTAAACACAAATCTATAAGAGTCTAGTCATTTTTAATCTAATTTTTTATTTTTTTCTGCTATCCATTGCGCCATGTATTGCGTGCTTCGCATTGTATGATGTTTGAGCATTTGTCCGGTGAAGTTTTTTTCTCTATGGGCTGTTAAATCGCTGCTTATTACATCAATTTTATTGATTAGCGCGGCGCTTAATTTTACTTTGTCGTACAGGGTGTTAAGTAGCGTATTGCCAGCTTGCTGAGCGTGTTCAAAATCAGTTTGATTGTTGTAAAGCTCAACGGCTGCATTTGCAAAATCTTCGGCATTATTAGCAAGCTTACCAGGCCATGGTAAATCGTTGTGCATGCCCTCTGCGCCAATGTTAGTGGTAACGCTGGGAGTTTGCATTATCATGGCTTCAAGTAACTTACCTTTTATACCTGCACCAAAACGAAGGGGCGCTAAACAAACACGTGCGCTTTGCATAACATCATAGGCGTTATCGGCCCAGCCTTTTATTAAAAACCCCGTTTTAGGGTTATTAAGTGCGGTGGCTTTTGGTGGCGGGTAAGAGCCATAAATATGCAGCTCGGCTTTTGGCAGTTGCTTGCGAATTAATGGCCATATTTTTTGTAAGTACAGCACGGCATCCCAGTTTGGGGCGTGTCTAAAATTGCCTATGGTCATAAAGTGCGCGCGTTCTTCAAAGCTTTTAGTGGTTTTGGGCAATGCGCTTAAATCGACCATAAATGGTAAGTGGTGTAATAAGCTTGGCTCTACTTTAAACACACTGTTTAGTAAGCTCATCTCAAAGCTTGAAATAATTAAGCTTAGGTCGCAGCGCAAAATAGCCGCTATTTCGCGTTTTGCTATGTCTGAATGTAAGTCGCTGGTTGTAAACTCGCGCTCACCTTTGTGCGCTTCGTGGCGTGCATTACGTAGGCATTGTAAATCTTCAGTATCGAGAATTTTAACGGCATTAGGGCAGTGCTTATCTACGCGCCAACCAAATTGCTCTTCCATCATAAAGCGATCAAACATGACTATGTCAGGGTTATAGGCTTTAACGTATTCGTCAAAACTTTCGCAGTTAAGGGCAATGCTTTGGCTAGTTATACCGTAGTCGTCTAGGTTCACCATGTGCTCGGTACGCAGCGCGGGGGTTGCAAATTCAACCTGCCAGTTTTGCGCTTTAAATGCATTTAATAACGACATCATATGCGTACCCGCAGCAGATGAATTTGGCTCTGGCCATACGTAGCCTATTACCAGCACTTTTTTCATTAATGTGTTTCTCTAATTTGTAAGTTTACATTTACCAGTGTTTTTACTGGAGCAGTGTTGTTTTGTAGTTGCTCTTGCAGTACAAGTAAGCTGCGTTTAGCAATCTCTTGCGTATTTAAAACTGCGCAAGTAAAGGTGTAACCTAAGTCTTTACGCACAGGCACATGCTGGCAGCTAACTATGCTATTTAATAAATGCGGAGCCGCCGCTAATACGCCTTGGGCAATTATATCGTTAGCGCACACAACAGCACTTATATGCGGCTGATTTACCAAAGTCTCATTAAAAAGCTGTTTTGCTTGTAATACCGAGTTTTCAGCGTGTGTTATTACACAGTACTCAGTAACCTTTTTTTGCTCGCATGCGCTAATAAAACCTGCAGCCTGCGCTTTTGACGTTTGGCTGTTATCACCTATAAAAATAACTGTGTTAAGCGTATTAGTTAAAAGTTCTAATGTGGTTAAATGGCCCGCTTTGTTGTAGTCGGGTAATACGCAGGGCGCTGCACTGTAAGGTACTTCATGCATAAGCGTTATAACATTGTAATGACTTGCTAGTTTATCGAGCCATAGGGCGCAGGTGTTTGCCACTGGGCATACTATAAAAGCGGCTACGTTATATTCTTTTAGATTGTTTATTGTACTAGTTTGGCGCTCAACAGAGTTATTACTACTTACAATAATGGTTTGAAAATGTGCGCTATTTAATTGCTGCTCTAAGTGCGCAGCAAGTTCGGCCATTAACGGGTTTGTTAAATCATCAATTACAACAGCTACTAAGTTTGAACGCCCAGAGCGCATTGCTGCAGCATCACGGTTATAAACATAACCTAGCTCATCAATTGCGTTTAACACTTTTTGTTTGCTTTTAGCGGCTACTTTACTACTTTGTGTAAGCACTAACGATACGGTCGACTTTGACACACCGGCAAGGTGTGCAACATCATAAATAGTGACCGACTTAGCTTTGTTAGGCATGGTATTTTAAGCGCGTAATAATGAATAAATAGCTGCGTAGTGTAGCGTATATCGCGCATTTAAGTCATCTTTTAGGCCTGTAATTTAAACCTTAATACTTTATGAACAAGCCAAAACGTGTTTATATACCTTTAATAACAGTAAAAATAACAAAAGGATAAAAAACATGAACGCATTTAGGCTGTTAGCTGCCTTAATTTGTTGTGTTGTAATAGTGCCAACAAGCCAAGCTGAACAAGGTTACCAAATTCCTTCACCAGAACTTGCCGCCGTGGTAGATGCTAAGTTAGCACCAACAAGTTACTTATCAAGCGATGGACAGTGGCTAGCACTTTTTGAGCGTAAACGCGTTGTAACGCTTGATGAGCTTGCAAAAGATGAGCTTAAACTGGCGGGAATTAAACTCAACCCTGCTAACTTTTCGCGTTCACGTGTAAGTGCCAAATTTAGCGCTGTTGAGCTAAAGCATGTGCAAAGTGGCACGGTTATTAATATTAATAACTTACCAAGTGGTATTATTCGCTCACCTAAATGGTCATCAAACAGTAAGTATTTAGCCTTTGTAGTTGAGCAACCAAGCCAAGCAAATTTATGGCTGTACAGCGTAGAAACTAAACAAGCAAAAATGCTCTCAAGCGCAGCGCTAAACTCTGTGATTACCGCTACACCTTATCAATGGCTGCCAGATAGCAGTGCATTGGTTGCAAACCTTGCGGTAAATATTGATAAACCAAAGCTTAAAAATAATAGTCAAAATGTGGTGCCGGTTATTCAACAAAGCACCGGCGAAAAAGCGCCAGCACGTACGTATCAAAACTTATTAACGAGCCCGTTTGACGAAGCACAATTTAAATTTTACGGCCAAGGCCAGTTGGCCTACATTACTCTTGATGGCAAAGCCCAAGCTATTGGTAGTCCAGCGTTATTTAAATCGTTTTCGGTATCGCCTGATTCAACTAATATTTTAGTTGCAGGTATTAACGAGCCGTTTTCGTATCAAGTACCTTACAGTCGATTTGCCGGTACGTGGCAAATATGGGGTATGCGCGGTTATGCACTAGCTGAGCTTGCAAAGCAGCCACTTGCCGATAACATTCCACAAGGTTACGACAGCGTTCGCACAGGCCGACGCAACTTTGAATGGCGGTCAGATCAAGGCGCTGAAGTTATTTGGGCCGAGGCGCAAGATGGCGGCGACATGAAAACCGATGTTAAGCACCATGATTACATTTACAGCTTACGTGCACCGTTTAAACGCGAGCCTAAGTTATTTACTAAGGTAGAGCGTCGCTTTGCAGGTATTGAATGGGGTAACCAAAACGTTGCCATGCTTGTCGATTGGCGCTTTAGCGACCGCCAAGTACGTACCTTTGTTATTCAACCTCGTAATGCCGATAGTAACCGCGTGCTGTTTTCAGAGCGCAGTTATAACGATGCTTATAAAGACCCAGGTAATGCTATTTACGAGCGTAACGATTTAGGCGCTAATGTAATTAAAATTGTAGGCGGGCGCTATATTTACCTTCGTGGTAATGGTGCATCAGAGCAAGGTAATATTCCGTTCTTAGACAGGTACGATGTAAAAACAAATAGCAGCAAACGTTTATGGCAATCACAAGCGCCATATTACGAGCGCGTACGCGCACTGCTTGATGACGAAGGCGAGCGTTTTATTACAGTTCGTGAGTCTAAAACTGAGCAACCTAACTTTTTTATTCGTGATTTAGATAACGATACACTGACCCAATTAACTAATTTTGCTCACCCGTACCCTGCATTTAAAGGCGTAACTAAAGAGCAATTACGTTATAAACGCGATGACGGCGTAGAGCTTTCGGGCACGTTGTATTTGCCACCAAACTACGATGTAACACAAGGCCCATTACCTGTGCTTATGTGGGCTTACCCACTTGAATACAAAGACAAAGCCGTAGCATCGCAAGTTCGCGAGTCGCCTTATGAATTTACTTACATTGGCTACTGGGGTCCAATGCCTTACCTTGCTAAAGGTATTGCCGTGTTTGACGACCCTAAAATGCCCATTGTAGGTGTTGATGCTAGCGAGCCAAACGATAACTTCAGAAAGCAGCTAGTTTCAAGTGCGCAAGCAGCTGTTGATATATTAGTTAAAAAAGGCATTGCCGATAAAAACAAAATAGCCATAGCAGGGCATTCATACGGTGCATTTATGGTTGCTAATTTATTGGCACATAGCGATTTATTTAAAACCGGCATTGCCCGCAGTGGTGCATATAACCGCACCTTAACGCCGTTTGGTTTTCAGGGTGAAGAACGTGATTTTTGGCAAGCACAAAGTGTGTACGCTAATATGTCGCCGTTTTTTCACGCAGAAAAAATCAATGAGCCAATGCTGATGATTCATGGCAAAGAAGATCCTAATTCGGGTACTTTCCCAATGCAAAGTGAGCGCATGTACGCAGCGCTTAAAGGCTTAGGTAAAGACGCTCGCTTAGTTATGCTTCCTTATGAGGCACATGGTTACCGCGCACGTAAAAGCTTATTACACGTACTGTGGGAACAAGAGCAGTGGCTAGATAAGTATTTGTTAAATGATACAGCAGAGCCTGTAGAAGTAATTACTGAACCAGTGGCAAGTACTGGGCAATAGTGATAAACATAAGTAAGCAACAACGCGGCTACTTATAGCCGCGTTTTTGTTTTAAATACGAGAGTAAATTAATGATTGATGTAGCAGCGCTTGCGGTTTTTATTCCTACGTTCTTTTTTGTGTCTATCACGCCTGGTATGTGTATGACGCTTGCCATGACACTCGGCATGAGCATAGGTGTGCGCCGAACCTTATGGATGATGATAGGCGAGCTATTAGGGGTTGCGAGTGTTGCCATTGCTGCGGTACTCGGTGTTGCAAGTGTAATGCTAAATTACCCAGATGCGTTCGCTATTTTAAAATGGGTAGGTGGCGGCTATTTAATTTATATTGGCGTAAATATGTGGCGCGCTAAAGGTAAAATGTCCATTAATACACAAAGCCCAAGCGATGTAAGCCGCCAGTCGCTTTTTACGCAAGGCTTTGTAACGGCCATTGCAAACCCTAAAGGGTGGGCGTTTATGATCTCACTATTGCCGCCCTTTATTAGTGTACAGCACGCAGTAGCCCCCCAACTTTTAGTGCTTGTATTAGTTATTATGGTAAGCGAATTTGTATGTATGCTTGCCTATGCAACAGGCGGTAAAAGCCTGCGCTTGTTTTTAGCGCGTGGTGATAATATTAAATGGATGAACCGTATTGCTGGTAGCTTAATGGGACTAGTAGGCGTGTGGTTAGCATTGGGCTAACTCTCAAGGTTGATGATAAGCTTGGGAGGGTGATATTTTTACAGAACAAGGTGTTTTTTAACCTTAAATTAAGTAAATAGAGCTATTACACAAAAATGAGCCAAAAGTATTAACCTAAGCTGAACACCTTGTCGTAGTTACATTTGTTGCTTTTTTTTATGAGTAATTAAATTGTCTTTATTTTTTTGTGTTGCATTTTTTTATAAATTCGATAATTCTAGTTACATATTCAAGGAAGAATAAATCAAGTCAACAGCTTAGCTTTGTGCTTTCTTGCCTTTTTAACGTACAAGGAATTACCTCATGAAAAAAGCTATTTTATCTGCAGTTATCTTCGCCCCCCTTTTTGCCGGTTGTGTATCGACTACCGATACAAGTACAGTTGCTAATTTAGACAGAAATGCAGCGGTCGCAGAATTAACAACTCGTATGGACACTTTAGGTTATTCTCACCCGGTAACAGTTCAAGTCGGTATTGACGAATTTTTAAACATGTCGGCAATTATACTTGAGCGTCAACGTAAAGTTATGGGTGAATATCGCACTCAAACAGATAACTACCGTGATGTACAAGCCTTTTTATATGCCCATCAAGAATCTACACCTGAACAGCTTCAATCAGCTATTGCTGAATTTGATGCTGGTGCAAAAAATAAAGATGAAGAAATTGGTCATAAAATCGCAGCTTATAATTTGGCGAATGAGGGAATTTATCAGCAAAATGTTGAACTTGCGACTGATTTAACTGTTGAAATAGCTAAGTCAGCTTATATTTTAAGCCAGCACAGCACTGCTATAGCGCAAGTTACAGCTGTGAAGATGGGTGGAAAATACTTAACCAATTGGCTATCAAGTGAGGAAGAAAATACGGATGCTCCAACAGAAGAAGATCCTAAAGACATAGGCACTGCACTTATTAAAGCAAAAGATCAGCTTGCATTAGCACTTGAAGCTAATGAAATTATAGAGCTTGAGCAAGCAACAATTACAGCTATAAATGAGCTACAACTTGAGCAAGAAGCGAAAGGCTAATGAAAACGAGCATTTTTGCTTTTTTAATAGCATTTGCTTTTAGTTGTTCTGCTCAAAACTGGCCTGATTGGGTAACCCAACCGCAAAAAAGTGATGAATATATTACTGCGGTTGGCATAGGTGAAAGTCGCTTAGCTGCAAAGCAAGCGGCTTTAGCCGATATTATCACTCAATTAAGTGTTGATGTAAGTACGCAGCAACTACAAAAGCTAACAAAGCAGGATAACCAATCAAGCAACTATTTTGAACAAGCAACTACTTTAACTAGCTTACCGTTTACATTGACTGGGCTAGAGGAACTTAATGCGCTTGAGGAAAATAACTTATTTGCTTTAAAAGTGGGTGTTAAGAAATCGATTTTAATAAAAAACCTTAAATCTGATTTATCAAAGTTATCTCGTATTTCTACGCCAAAAAACAACACCGAGCAGCGCTTTATTTGGGCGCTTAAAAATAGTGGTGAACTTAATGTTGCGACAAAAAAATTAGCAATATTAGAGCACCTTTCCGGGCCTAAGTTATTTATTCAATCGACTTTAAATAATTTATTAAATGAGCAAGCAAAAGCATTGAGTGCTATTTCTTGCGATGTGATAGGTGCTAATAATATTAGCGCGATTAAATCTGCACTCAATAATGCACTCCCTCATAGCGGCGATACACGCTTATGGGTGCGCCCTCAAATACGCTGGCAGTATGCTAAATCTAATAATAAATACTCTGCCAAAGCTATTTTAACTCTAGCGCTTACGCGTAGTTCAACCCCTTTTAAAGTGTTATTGCAACAGGAACTTGTTGCGCAAGAAAGCGCTGCAACACAAGAAAATGCAAAGCAAAAAGCAATTAATAATTTAGTACAACAACTTAAAGCGCCTGCAAGCGATTGGCTGTTTGATATTTAGGAATAAAAATGAAATTAATAAAAAATTTAACTTTATCAGCATTAACACTTGCCCTAATAGCTGGTTGTAACTCTACACCAAAACAAGGGAGCTCTACTCAACAGGGTAATGTGAGTAATAATGCTTCTAATGTTGTTATAGCTAAAAGTGCATATATATTTAATGACGCAGATATAGCTATGCCAGCGTATTTTGATACACAAGGTTTAGAGCGTTGTACGTTTGATGTAAATAATGAAACCGATAGTTGCCCACTTAAAAAACCCATAGTACGCATGTACTTTGACTTAGCAGGCGTGAGTGGTAGTGGCATAGGCGTTGATGCAATGCGTGAGTTTGATAATCAAAATTTATTGCTTATGCTCGAAAATCAATTTGCAGGTATTAACCGCTTCAGAATAGTAACGCGTGATGATGATGCTATTTCAAAAGAGCAGCAATTAATTTTACAACAGCAAGGCGTAAAAACAGCAGCTAAACGCGCTGAAGTTAAGGCGTTGATCCCCGATTTTGTCGTAAAAATTGATTCACTAAGAACGCTAAAAACTGAAGGAGCGATCACAGATTGGGCCGATTATACATTAGAGCTGACAACTGGCGTTATAAACCCACAAACACGTGAAAAGCTATCTCATCCTAATTTAGGTAAAATTCGTGTTAAATCAGAAGATGTACGTGATCGCTCAGAGTTAAAATTTACAACTGTAAGCGGACGCTATGCAGCGGGTTTCCATTTTGATCAAAGTGCCCATGTTAATGCAGTGCTTAGTGATATGGGATCGCGCGGTATTGATATTTTACTTACACGTATGTTGAGTGAAATGCCAGCAACAGCGCAAGTGTTAGGTATTAAAGGAAATAAAATTAGTTTAGATCGTGGCCAAAATGCGGGTGTATTACCTAATGAAACAATGATCGTTTTTAGCTATGAAGCTGGATTTGTTGAGCCAATTGGCGTTGCAAATGTAAATCCTTCACGCAGTAGCGCAAATGGTGAAATTATTCGCTGGAAAGACTCTAATGCAGCAGATGATGTTAAAAATAAAGCTAAAAATGGTATTTATCGACCATCAAATGGATCAAAAATATTTGCTGTTTCTGTAGGAACTCCTGCTGACTTTTTGGAGAATAGAACATGATCAAAAAGCTTGGCTTATTAGCATTATGCTCTTTGAGTGCACAAGCTCAAGTGGATGTATTAGCTGATGGTACGCTACAAACTCAGGCGTGTGCATATGGACGAGGCGCTACGGCTATTTCGGGTGCAAAAGCTCAGGCTAGTGCTGAGCTTATAAGTTTTATTAAAGGTAATAAAAGCCTTACAACCCAAAGTGCGCAGCAACATTTAACAACAAGTTTAGATAATGATGCCGCCAGCTTATATGAGCAGCAACGCACTTCGATGATTGAAGGTTTGAGTGCCGGTGCCGTTCCTTTAAATTACTCAACACCTACGCTTAGCGGAAACGACACGTGCATGACTGTAAGTCTTAATCCGCAAGAGTTAGCAGAGCCGCAAGAGCAAAACTGGCAGCAAACTACTCAAAATATTAGTGTGACAGTAATAGGCCAAGGCTGGAAAAAAGAAGGTAAAACAGCACTGACGATTGCAGAGCAAGATGCTCTGCAACGTGCTGTATCGCAAGTGGTAGGTGTGTGGCTTACTCAGCAGCATACGCAATCATCAAGCACGAGTATGAATATTGTTGACGGTAACGAATCAACAAACATGCAAGAGCTAATAGGGCAACAACTTTCGAGTCATAGTGAAGGGCTTGTTAAAGAGTGGCAAACGCTGGAAACCAAAGAACTGCAAAATGGTGGTGTGGAAGTCACCATTATGGCTGTGGTAGAAAAAGCACCTCTCATTCAAAAAGCATCCAAGTTACTGAGCATGATTGGTTCGCCTAGAGTGCAAGTTATTGCGCCAGAACCATTAAAAACAGAGCTAAAAGTTTGGTTAAACGAGCAAGGTATTGAAGTTGGTAACGCGGCTAGTTTAGTTATTTATGCAAAGTCCACAGTGATTAGCCGAGGTAACAACAGGCAGCTTTATTTAACTGCTGACGTTAGAGATTTAGCTGGAAATATTTATGGCCAGTGGAAAAACGATCCTTCATTTATGTCGTTGCCTAATGACCCTTACGTAGAAAAAGATTTAATGACAGTACATTTGGCGAGTGAGTCACAGTCAAAGGCACTTCATAACACGCTTAATAATGCATTTACTCAAGTTGTTGCAAGAGGGGGGTTGGTTCGTGAAATCATGCTGCCAAGCAATAAGCTAACGCAACCAGAAAAATTGCATGATGTATTAAGTACGTTAGGTGGAGTGAGCGATGTATCTATACATAAACAGCAAAAATATACCGTAGCCAGCCTTAGATTTAAAGGTAATACCGGTGAACTTGCTCATGCGCTCGATCAGGCGCTCATAACAATAACAGCAAAAAACCTTTCAAAAATTACAGTCGAAGACGATTTTACACTCAGGTACAAATAAGGATAGATGATGAAATTGAAAATATTAACATTAGCAATGGTTTTGGCTATGCCTGCAATCGCAGCAGAAGAGTTTAGCTTAACAGATATGATCCCAGCTCGCCCTGGCGCACAAGTAGCGGGTGCTGAACAAGCACAGGTTTCTGGCGATGTAGTGGTTGCAAAAGATACAAACGTTGCAGTTGCTGTTGCTCATCAGGCACTAATGGATGATAACGAAGACGGTATTAAAATGATTCAGGTTGGCAGCGGCACCGGTATTTTATCTATTGGTAGTGCCAGTTATAGCACCTACGACAATATGAATGCGACCTTGCTGTCTAAACGCGGTGCTTATAACCAAGCTTATTTAATTGCAAAAAAACAGTTAATTGAAAATATGAAAGGTGTTGAACATCAATGTAGCAATGTAGTGTCTGCTAGAATGGATGTTATTGATACGGGCGTTGAAGGTACGGCAAACGAACAAACTAATATGATGGAAGCATGTACAGAGTCTGTATCGGGTTCGCTTGCGGGTTTTGTTACATATGACGTGTACGACAATATTGATGAAAAAGGTGTACGTGTAAGTTTAATATCTACTCCTAAAACGCGTTCACAAATTAAAGGGAACCGTGGTGCAGTAGCTGTTACTACTGAGCCAAATGTAATTTTTCAGCAAGTAATTGGAGATGTAAAAAGCGGCGTTTTACCTCCTGTAGGTGCAAAAGTACTGACTAATGCAGATACTGGCGAAGTAATTATACTTGGTTATGGTTCTGCAATTGCTCGTCAAAATAGAAATAGTAATGTTGCTCGCAAGCTTAAAGGCGTTGCTAAATCACAATCGCAAACACGCGCGCGTTCTGCGTTGCTTGCCACTATTCAAGGTGAAAAAGTGTATTGGCAAGGTAGCTTTGACGAAAAGCAAATGGAAGGTACTAAGCAATTTGAATATGAGGACCCATATTTAAACGATCCGCAACAAGTTAAAATTCTTGAAGAAGACCGCAGTACATTTTTGAATCAATTAAAAACGTCAGACGAGTACTCAACAGTTGCTAAAGGTAAATTACCACCGGGTGTAAGTGTTAAAAGCTTTGCAAGTGATGATGGATTTTGGCAATACAGCGTAGCTGTTTATGCGCCAAGTTTAGAGGCAACAGCACGCAAGGCAGCTAAAGAGATGGAAGGTAATAATGGCCAAACTGTTAACGGTGTAAGTCACTATGGCCACAAAATAAAAGCACACGGGGGTTTAAACGAAAAAGCGGCTAACCCTCAGGGTGCATCAGGTAAAGTAGCGAGCGAAAAGGAACTTTAATGCTAGCACCTATTTTAGCGCTTTCGTTGGTGGCTTCGCCCACCTTCGACTCAGAGCAAACAATTGAACAACAAACTGCTTTTTTTAAAAGTCAGGCTAATGGACAATACGCCCGAGTAATAGCGTTAAAATCGAGTGCAAAAAGTGCGCTTGAGCAGGCATGTCGAATTGCTTTGACCCTGCCACAGCGCAGTATTATAAAAAATACTTTAGCTAAAAAACTTAATATTACTTTGCCAGAGTCGGTAAGCTTTATTGACGCTGAAATTACGGACTATAAGCAAGAAAAGCAGCAAGATTGGTTAACTTGTACTGGCGTTGTAACACCTGCTGCGCACGATATTAACGAAGCTGGACTTGCTGTTAGAGCAGCATGGCAAGTAGGTAGTCAAAAAGATAAAACAAACTTACGCCCTTTATTACAAGTTGCATTGAATCACCCAACAACGATGTCTGATGCGGTGGCATTAGTTGCAGATCAATCACCAGAAGAGCAACGCTTAAGCTATCTCGATAAATATTTAAAAGCGGGTGAGTTAAAACTCGATGAAGCTAAAGCGTCAGTTGCACAAACGTGGCTTGTTAATAAGCGCTATAAGCAAGTTATTTCACTAACCCAGCAATGCGAAAGTATAGACTGTAAGCGTTTAAACTTAGCCGCTCAAACTGAGTTTGATAATCTGCCTGCTGATGATTTAAGTAGTTATTTTTAATTTTATAGGGATATAAAAAATGCACTCAAAAGTTAAAATACTACTAAATGTTAGCGCCTTAGCTTGTTTCACACTGAGCTTAAATAACTTAGCGCAAACAAGTGACGAGGCCGACTTTGAGGCTTTTTTAAAAAAGCGCCAAAGTGAGTTTAGTCAGTATGAACAACAACAAAAGCAAGAATTTGAAGCGTTTGTAAGTGCTTGGCATGATGCGCAAAACGCATATTTAAAACAAGTAACCCAAAAGTGGCAAGACCCAAATCTGCCAAGCTCAAAAGTGTGGGTAAAATACAGTGATGATTTAAATAAACGCACCAGTGTAAATTTTGAAAGTGGTGAAGTCGTAGTTGAGTTATTAAATAGCCAAAACGACGAGCAAGCTGTTAAATATGCAAAAGATCAATTAAATGAGCTTTCGCAAGTAACAGTAGATAAAACACTTGCAAATGATCCGGTTTATATTGCGGCTAATAATACCATTAATAGCAAAATTTTCACTTCGACGGGTAAGCCTGTAAATAGAAAAATTGAGAAAAATAAGCCATCAGCAGCGACTCAACCTAAAAAAATAGCCGAGCAAACTGTACTCTCTACAGAGATTGTAAAAGAGGTGCTGACTGCCAAGGCGCCTGTTATAACTAAGCAAAAAGGCAGAGTAAAAATTAGCTACCAATTGCCTGCTAATACACTTTCCAATCAAGCCAAACGTTATTTACCTGATGTGCAGCAACAAGCTAAACGTTATAACTTAGATCCCGCATTATTATTGGCAATTATACATACAGAATCAAGCTTTAACCCGCTTGCACGTTCGCCAATTCCTGCTTTTGGTTTAATGCAAATAGTGCCTACTTCAGCGGGTAAAGATGTGAGCAACTTTTTGCAAGGTAAACCGCTATTACTTAGCCCTGAGTATTTATTTCAGGCAGATAATAACGTAGAGGCAGGGAGTACTTATGTGCATATTTTAAGTAATCGTTACTTTAAAAATGTACGTAACGAGCAATCAAGAATCTACATGAGTATTGCAGCTTATAATACTGGCCCAGGTAACGTAGCCAAAACGTTAAGTGGTTCTAAATCACTTAATCAGGCAAGTATTGCTGCTAATTCAATGTCTGCAGAGAAAATTTATACCTTAATGGTTAACAACTTACCTGCGCAAGAAACCCGAAATTATTTACAAAAAGTGGTTAAACGCACCGCTTATTATCAAAAGCAATTGAAAGGAATTTAAAATGAAAAAATTATTACCAGTTATAGCCGCTTTAGCTTTAGGTGCGTGTTCAAGCACTGAAAACACACAATCTGCGCCATTGGCAAAAAACGATTCAGTACCAAGCTGGGTGTTATTGCCTGTGTCTGATAAAGGTTTAGCGTCGTCGACATGCGTTCCTTGGTCGGGCAGTATGTCTACCGACAGAGCACAAGCTATTGCGGCAGCTCGCGCCGATTTATCACAGCAAATACAGGTTAAAGCAAGCGTTATGGACAAGCTATATCAACGTAAAGCGCAAAGTAATGATGAGCTAAATGTTGGTGGAACGTTTGAGCAAGTAAGCAAGCAAGTTGCACAGCAAAGCCTTGTGGGCGCTGTGCCACAAGAAGTTGCCTTTGCTAAATTAGACGGTGTAAAACAGCTTTGTACATTCGTTGTAATGAGCAATACACAAGAAACGTTTAATAACCTAGTCGCTCAATCTGGTAAGCGTTTAGATCCAAGTTCACGCGAAGCGCTTTACGAAGAGTTTAAAGCCCAAAAAGCAATGAAAGATCTTGAAAAAGAGTTAGATAATTTAAATAAATAATAGAAAATTCTTTATTACTAGCTTAGTTTCTAACTCCGCTAAGCTAGTATTTTTTAAAAGGAGTTATAAAGGACTAAAATGAAAGATATATTCTTTTTTGATTCAATGTTAACCCCAAAAATAATTACATTCGTATACTGGTTAATTTTAATAGGTACTTTGATCTCAGGTGTTACAACTATGTTTGCTCAATATGGTGGTGGTTTCATTAGTGGTTTGGCCATAATTGTTGGTGGGGCAATTGGTGCACGTATATGGTGTGAGCTATTAATTGTATTATTTAAAATTCATGAAAATCTTCAAAAAATAGCTAATAAATCAGAATAAATTTAAATTCTTATAAAGTAGTGGTTGCATTGAGTGCTACCACCACTCTTAATCTTTGGCGCCCCAATCAACCTAAAAAGTAGTTGATATTATCAATTAATTTGTTATAGTTGATTTTGTCATCTATTTAACGCTTAAGGCATGCCCAAAATGAGTACACCGCAATCAGCAAATCCAGAAATGGTTGAGCCTAAAAAAACACCTGTAATTTATAAAATACTAGTTATGGTAAGTATTATTACAATTGTTGGCGGTTCTCTAACTGGCATTATGACTTATGTGAATGTAGGGGTTACAGAGCAGTTTTATGCAGATTGGTTTACCTCGTTTATAAGTGCAGTGCTGGTAATGGCGCCTATTGGTTTTATAATGATGACCTTAATGCATAAGCTAGTTAATAAGTTATTGCCTACTAGTAGCGAGCTAAAACGTAATTTAGTGATTAGTGTTTTTATGGCGCTGATCATGGAGTCGGTAATGGCATTTGTTACTGCTATTAACAATATTGGTTATGCAGATATGCGTTTATTTTTAAATGGTTGGGCTGAAGGGCTACTTGCTGCTCTGCCCATAGGCCTTACTATAATGTTAATAATGTCGGTTACTGTAAAGCCTAAATTAGAGCGCTTTTTAAAAAGCTAACAAAAAGAGCCTGTGCTCTTTTTGTTAGTTAGCTGAACACTAAATTGCGCTATTCAAAAACGGTGCAGTACGGCTTTTTGTAGATTGCGCAACCTCTTCAGGTTTACCTTGTGCAACTATTACCCCGCCTTCGTCGCCGGCTCCTGGGCCAATATCAATAACCCAATCACTGTTACTGGCAACTTGCATATCGTGCTCAACCATAATGACGGTGTTGCCAGCATCAACTAAGCCATTTAACTGCGCCATTAGCATGGCTACATCTTTAGGATGCAGGCCTGTGGTTGGTTCATCTAAAATATAAAGCGTATCGCCGCGCTGTGTACGTTGTAGTTCAGTGGCAAGTTTAATACGCTGGGCTTCACCGCCCGAAAGCTCAGTAGCAGGTTGGCCTAAACGTAAATAGCCAAGGCCCACTTGTAAGAGCGCATTTAACGCACGTAAAATAGCGGGTTCATCGGCAAAAAATGTATGCGCAGACTCAACGGTTAAATTAAGTACATCGGCAATGGTTTTATCTTTATAGGTAATGTCGAGTGTTTTTTGGTTGTAGCGCTTGGCGTTACACACAGGGCAAGGCGAATACACGCTAGGTAAAAATAACAGCTCCACGCTTACAAAGCCTACGCCTTCGCAATTTTCACAGCGACCTTTTTTAATATTAAACGAAAAACGACCGGCATCGTACTTACGCGCTTTTGCCTCTTTGGTATTGGCAAACAGTTTACGTACGTGATCGAACAAACCAGTGTAAGTTGCAAGGTTTGAGCGAGGTGTGCGGCCAATGGCTCTTTGATCAACCGTTATTAAGCGCTTTATGTGCTCAATGCCGTGAGTTATTTGCCCGCCGGTTGTTATATCGAGCTCTTGCTCGAGTAGCTCGGCTTCATCGGTAGGTATGTGTGGCTGCGATTTTTGCCCCAGTGCGTCGTAAACCAAGTCAACAAGTGCTTGGCTTACTAAGCTTGATTTACCTGAGCCAGATACCCCTGTAACACTTGTAATAACCCCAAGCGGAAATTCTACATTAAGTTTTTGTAAGTTATTACGCTTAACATTTTTAAGCGTAAGCCATGCTTTTGCTTGGCGTTGTTTGTTTTGTATTTGAGCTTGCTGAGATTCGTTATTGTTAAATAAATACTGGCTCGTGTGTGAGCTACTAATTTGCTTTAAGCCCTCAATGGGGCCGCTATAAACTATATTACCGCCACGGGAGCCCGCATTTGGCCCTACATCAACCACCCAATCGGCATGGCGAATAACACTTACGTCGTGCTCAACCACAAACACTGAGTTACCAGCGGCTATTAGTTCATCTAATGCGGCTAATAAGGCTTGGGTATCGGCAGGGTGTAAACCTGCAGAAGGTTCATCTAACACATACACAACGCCAAATAATTTTGAGCGAATTTGCGTTGCAAGCCTCAAGCGTTGTAATTCACCAGGCGATAACGATGGGGTGGTGCGCTCAAGCGATAAATACCCTAAACCAAGTTTGGTGAGTGCTTCAACGCGTTTAAGAATGTCGCCTGCTATACGCTTTGCAACTATGGCTTTTTCGGGATTTGCAGCGTTACTTTTAGCGGGGTTACTAGCGGCAAACCTTAACTTATCTGCTAGCTCATTGAGTGTTAATTGCGAAATTTCGCCTATATCAAGGCCCGCTACTTTAACCGATAACGACTCTTTTTTAAGCTTTTTACCTTCGCACTGCGGGCATTGTGATATTTGCATATACTGTGATACGCGCTTTTTAGTGCGTGGGCTTTGAGTGCTCGCAAACGATTGTAAAACAAAGCGTTTAGCACTTGTAAATGTACCCATGTAACTGGGGCTTTCTTCATTTTTAATAGCGGCTTGTGTTTGCTCAAGCGTATACTCAGAAAACACTGGCACTGTGGGTGTTTCGTCGGTAAATAAAATCCAATCTCGGGTTTTTTTAGGCAAGGTATTCCACGGTTTATTAATATCGTAGCCTAGCGAGGTAAGAATACGGCTTAGGTTTTTACCTTGCCAAGCCGGCGGCCAAGCTGCAATAGCGCGCTCTTTAATTGATTTAGTGGGGTCGGGCACTAGCAGCTCTTCGGTTACGTTAAATACGCGGCCAATACCGTGGCACTCTGGGCAGGCGCCTTGTGGCGTATTGGGCGAAAACGCATCGGCGTACAGTATACCTTGCCCTTTGGGGTATTCGCCTGCGCGTGAGTAAAGCATTCGCAGCGCGTTAGAAATAGTGGTTACACTGCCCACCGATGAGCGTACCGAGGGAGCACCACGCTGTTGCTGTAACGCTACCGCTGGTGGCAGCCCTTCAATTGAATCTACATCAGGCTCGTCTACCTGATCGATTAATCTGCGTGCATACGGGGATACCGAATCAAGATAACGATGCTGCGATTCGGCAAATAATGTTCCAAAGGCGAGCGATGATTTACCCGATCCCGATATACCGGTAAAAACAACAAGTGAATTACGGGGAAGATCTACATCCACATCTTTTAAGTTATGAACACGCGCGCCTCTTACTTGAATGCTGTGCTCTGGGTTTAATAAAGCCAATTGTGCATTACTAACCTCATGTGACTTTTTAGGTGTGGTTGCCATGTAGTTTACTCCTGTTTAATAACCTTTTGTTTATTAACGTGCTGCAAAGTATTAATACTAATGCGGTGACACTGAATGAGCGCTTAGCCTGTTTGTTAGGCTTTTAATCGGGTGTTTACATAATAGGTAAAAACTGCGAGTATAAATTTCAATCAAGCATTCGAACATCTAAATTTAAAAGGACGTTTAATTGTGGCAAAAATTGTAGTTAGCTTTTTATTAGTACTTTGCGCCAATGTGTTTGCAGCGCAAAATAATGTATTAAACGTTGACCGAGCCATACCAAATAGTATGCACTTGTCGTTTCCAAACGATAACAATATAACGCCTAAAAAGTCTGACTTTTCAATTTTAAACTATGTACTTATGAGTAACGAAGAAGGGGAGCGCTGGGCGGTTATTACCCTTACAAATTTAGCCTCTGGAAAGCGTGAACTTAATCAAGAACACTTATTAGCGCTGTTTGCAGATGGCAGCAGGCTAACACCAAGTGAATTTAAACTAGGCTTTAATGGCAAACAAACACAGTCGGTAACTGTATCGTTTACTGAGCATAAGTTTCCCATTTTAAGTGTGTATTCGAGCAATGATCAGTAACACATTTTTAGATAAGTTAAATGTGTAGTAATTGCTTTAGTTTATCGGCACCGGCTCTGCTGGTGCTTAGTTCAGATTTAATATCATCATTTACAATCACCATCAATTTACCATTAAACCAACGCTGTATTTCTTTAATGTGGTCAACGTTAACCAAATAGCTTCGATGAATTCGTACAAAGTTTTTTGCTACTAAGGCATGCTCAAGCTGATCGAGCGTATCGCTTAAATGATGAAATGTGTCGCCATTCCACGCCAAACTATTACCTTGTTCCGATTTAATAAACTTAATGTCACCCGGTGAGAGTAAAAATATACGCTCACCGTTTTTACTAATTAACTTATTTAATGTGTTTTCGGTTAATGCAAAGGTTTGCTCGTGTTCTGGGCTGTTAACTTGGCAGTGGGCACGTTGTTGCTCAAGTAGCTGCTGCGCTTTGGCGAGTGCTTTTTTTAATCGAGCAATAGGAAAAGGTTTGAGTAAGTAATCTGTTGAGGCGTGCTCGAATGCTTCAATCGCAAATTGGTCATACGCGGTTGTGTAAATAATAATGGGCTGGTAGTTAAGTAAATCAATAAGCTCTAAGCCGTTAATTTCAGGCATTTGTATATCAAGTAATACCACATCAGGTTTTAGCTCATTTATTAATGTAATGGCCTCTTTGCCATTTGTGGCCATACCCACTACATCAACATGCTCCATTAAACTTAATTGGTGGCTTAATTTTTCGCGAGCGGGAAGCTCGTCATCGGCAAATAACACGCGCATTTTAGATGCTGTATTTGGCTGGTTTTTACTGTTCATAGTGTTAGCTCCAACGTAACCACTGCGCCATTGTTATTGCTCAGTAGTACCTTACTTTTGCCAAGTTGTTTAACGCGTTTTAGTATGTTTTTCATCCCTATACCATTGCCATGCCCGTGTTTTATAACATCACTCGAAAACCCTTTACCATTATCGCTAATTTGTATTTTAACGCCGTTAGGTAGCTCACTGAGCGTTATATTAAGAATTAGCGACGTTTGTTTGGCGTTATGTTTAATGGCATTTTCAATTATGGGCTGAATAAGTAGCGGAGGTAGCGATATATTTTTAAGCGTATTAGGAATGTGGTAATTAACCTGAAGTTTATCGCCAAAGCGTGCTTTTTCAATATTTAGGTACTTTTCTATTATTGTAAGCTCTTGCTGTAAAGGTATTTGCTGTTGCTCGGCAGTATCAAGTGAGTACCTTAGAATATCAGCAAGTTCATGCAGTACTTCATCGGCTAAATCGGGGTTTGTATGAATATAAGCCGAAATTGTATTTAAGCTATTAAACATAAAGTGTGGGTTTAGCTGGTAGCGCAATGTAGCAAGTTGAGCTTGTTTAAGAGCATGTTTTTCGGCTGTTGCGCGTTTTTTGTTCTCAATAAAAATACTGGTAAAGTAAATACACGAGCCCCAAAGTAAGCCGTTAAATACAACAAATACCCCCATGGATTTATGCCCATCAAAAAGCAGTGTGAGCACTGTATCGGTAATCACATTACCAAGTGCCATAAATACAACTGCAATTAACCATTCAAATGCTATTTTATTAATATGCTTATTGCGCAGGTAAAAAATAACCGCTGCCGCACTCCATACCGGCACCCAGTAAAAAGTAACAAACCACACGGTAGCAGCAAGTGCACTACCCGTAGTAAAGGGCGCAGAGTTAGCAATTATGAGCCCAAGGGCATAAGCAATATCTACAACAAGTAAAATAAAAAAGCTGTATTTATAAAAAGGATGTTTGAGCATAATAGGTGCTTCTTTTTGTAAGTGATTAAACCATAACAAAAAACAGTCAAAACCCAAAGACTTTGTGTTTTGACTGCATCGTATTTAAAAGTAAGTTAGCTCCTTGATTTGTAGTGTGTTTTTTAATGGCTCATTGCTTGCGCCTGGCATTTTACGCCACATTAAATTAACCCCAGTTAATTCAGTGGCCGACCACGTAACTGGGCTACCAAAGCCAAATTGTTTAAAAGTGGAAAAAGGAATATCAAGCGTTGTCCACTCATCGCGCGGCTTTAAAAGTACACTAAAGTGATCCCAATCTTTTACATCACTATGATAAACAGACATAGCAAAAGGCGTGCTTGAACCTTTATAGGTTAATCGAATACCTTTAAATGCAGAGGCATCAACCGGCGATGTAAATTTTATTTCAGCGCCTGCCCACGCGCCAAAACTGGTTGGCTTTGTAATGGTTGTATCTATGGTTAAGCTATTTTTATTCGTGGTAAGCGCTGCAACAGATTGACCACCCATTACCGAATCGCTCTGGGCTTGCCATGGTGTATCACCGGTAAAATCATCAATAACATGCTGCGCTTGGCTGCTTTTTAATACTTCATTACAAGCGGGGCCTTGTGGCTTTATGGCTTTGTTTTGAGAAATAAGCGCTGGGCGGTCTACTTGTATACCTGCTTTATAAACCTCTGAGATAGTGTGAATATGGTTTATATCATCAAGCGGGTTTTGCTTAAGTAGTACAAAGCTTGCCTCAAAGCCTTTAGTAAGCTTGCCAATGCTCCCGGATTTATTAATTGCCATCGCACCATTTACAGTGGCCGCATTAATTATTTCACCATTAGTAAGACCCGCTTTTTTTAGTGCATCTAACTCGTTGTGTAACCCAGTACCATGCAGCGTGTAAGGGTTACCGGCATCAGAGCCTGTGCCAATAGTGATATTAGCTTTATGTAGCTTTTGTATATTTGCATAAGCGGTTTTGCGCTCATCCCACGCGTGCTCTTTCCATTTTGAAGGTGCAGGCACGTTTTCAAACAAACACCCTTGAAGCTTTTCGGGAATGGTTTTTAGTAACTCGCTTTGTGAGCTAATAGTATGGTTATGCTTTTCATCGCTATGGTTATGATACACCGCAAGCGTAGGAATGTAGGTTACATTATGCTCTTTCATTAGTGTAATAAACTCATCGTCAATCGCTTCGCTATTAATACCGTGGGCTAAAGCCGTTGCACCGGCCTTAATAGCGCGTTTACCATCATTTAGTGTAGAAACATGCACAAAATACGGTAAATTAGCGGCCTTAGAGCGTTTACCTAGCTCGCTTAATTGGCTATCAGTTAACGATTTACCCACACCGCCAAAAGTTTCAATAACAGCTTTAGTTACATGTGGGTGAGTGCTTATATGTTTTTGCCATAGCGCTTCTATGTCTTCATCTTTTGCAATTTCGTAAGCTTGGCCGCCAAACTGCGTGCCATGTCCGCCAGGGTTGGTAAACAAAGTACCTGCATAAAAAAGGTTAGGGGTCACTTGTGTTGCTTTTAATTGCGCGGCTTCGTTTAGGGTTTGCTCAAACGAAAACAAATCAACAATATTAGTTACGCCTAAATACAAATTAGAATTAAAGTGCGATTTAACCGGTAAATACTGAAATTCAGAAAAGTTACTGCCCGATGAGCCTAAATGAACATGTAAATCAATTAAACCGGGTATTGCATACTGGTTGTTGGCATTAATAGTATTGTCGGCGGTTTGTAGTGGGTCGGTTGCTTTGGCAACATTTACAATTTTACCATCGTCAATATAAAGCGAACTCGGCGCAGAAAAGCTTTGCGAACTACTTTGGTATAAACGGATGTTGTCGACCCGAAGGTCAATGGCATACGCACTAAAGTGGCTTGCTAAACTCAGTGCTATAACTGTTTTTGTAATAATGTTCATGACTATATTCCTTATCAAATAGGTATTTGGCGTTTTGTTGATAAGAAATTTAGCGAGTTTTTTAACCTGCTTCATTAATGTTTATCTGAATCGACATTATTTGCCGTTGAACCGACATAAAAGTAAATGAGCGTTGTGATGGGGTGCTCAGGCTAAGTAAATTTAGTTTTAAAGGGCCGCTATGAGCGATAAGCGGTCATTGAAAAAGTTAAATTTATTCCTACTTCTTTGAGTCGGAGCCTAATTTTGGCCGATAACACTACTAAACGCCGTTTTAGGGAAAAATAACATGATTAATTCCTGACTGTTTCAATTGCTTGTTTACAAAGGTAATTATTGGTGAACTTATCAGAGTATGTAATATACGCCTTTTTGGTGTGTTATAAACCACCTAAATGGTGTTCAATAAGCTGTTGTGTGTTCTTATAATTTGGAGTTATTAAATCATGGGTCAAGATTGCTGCCTATATGCTAATGGTGAACGTCATTTATATCCAAGCATTGCTAAAGCTCATGAAGCCGCCGAGCAGTTTATATGTTTTAAAGTGGATCTTAGACTTGAGTATCTATTTGAAACTACAGGTGCTGACTTTTGGGCTTATGAATATAATCAAAATAAATGGGTGCCTTCTTAATATCTTTAGTTTTCGAGAAAAAACACATACAAGTGAATAAGGTTATGACTGTTCGCTTTTGGCACATAGCCCCCTTCGGATATAAAGTATTTTATCCACTAAACACATACTCCAAACCACTATAAAGTGTAATTTATATCTTGCTCTTTTTTAAAGTTTGGTAAATGGCTCTAGGTGGAGTTAGCTAATTTGCTACCAGATGAAGTTAACTGTAGTGAAAACCCTAAGAAGTTAAGTCTATTTTGAAAGGGGATTGCTTTTTATCCATTCTTTCAAGTGGTCAATGAAGTTCCTAACTATTATCGATTGGTTTTTCCTAGACGGATATAATAGGTTAATTGAAATTGATGGGTCACACTCCCAATCTTCTAAAATAACCTTTAAGCGCCCTTTTTCAACACGTTCTTTAATATGCCAATCTGACAAAAGTGCAATACCATGATCTAATTCCACCATACCCAAAACGCTGTCCCCTAAGCTAGAAGAAAAGCTGGGGTTTAACTTAACTGTTTTTCGTTCACTTTCTCTAATGAATGACCAGTTAGTTTCATTCCCAACGGTTAATAAACTATGATCAGTTAAATATTCAGGTGATTGTGGTACTCCTTTTTTTTCTAAATAACTCGGCGTTGCACATAATACTCTCTTTGTATCAGATAGCTTTTGACCAATTAATGATGAATCTCGCGAAGGGCCATGTCTAATTGCCAAATCAACACCTTGTTCAGTTAAATTAACTAAACTATCTGTAGAAATGATTTCAATATTAACTTGCGGGTAACTTTCTAAAAAGCTGCTAATCACAGGTAATAGATAGCTTTGTGTAAAAGAAGCTGACGCAGTTATTTTTATTTTTCCTTTTAACGTATTTGTTGGGTCGAGGTCATGTTCAATCTCATCGCTAATACTTAAAAGTCTTTGCGCATGGTTATATAGCTTCTCACCCGTAAATGTCGGACTAAGGGTCCGTGTTGTTCTATAAAATAATTTAGCACTCAGTCTGTTTTCGAGCGCTATCAACCTTTTACTCACTGCTGCAGCCGTTAGGTTGTGAGCATCAGCAGCCATTCGAATAGATTTAAGTTCAAAAATCGTACTGAATATCTTTAGTTCTTCTATTGAATCAATCAAATTATCAACCTTTTGGAATTAATCATTAAACTTTTAGTGTGTTTTTGGTTGTTAATTATGTTGATAACATCACTTTCGTCAATAACAAAGAGGAAATTATTATGAAAGCAATAGCTATTAATGGTCATGGTGACGTTAATGTTTTACATGAAATCGAAGTTGATGCGCCAAAACCAAAACGCGGCCACGTCGTAATAGATGTAAAAGCGACAAGTGTTAACCCTGTTGATACTAAAATCCGTCAAGGCAGTGAAGGCACTGCTGGTATGACTTATCCAGCAATCCTTCACATGGATGTATCGGGCGTAATCAGTGAAGTAGGTGAAGGTGTAACTAACTTTAAAATTGGTGATGAAGTATACGGTTGTGTCGGCGGTATCGTTGGCATTCCGGGTACTCTTGCAGATAAGGTTGAAGCTGACGCTGTATTATTAGCACATAAACCTAAAACGCTTAGCTTTGGTGAGGCGGCTAGCTTGCCTTTAGTAGCAATTACAGCATGGGAAGCTATTATTGGTCGAGCTGAAATCCAGCCGAGCGATAGAGTGTTGGTTCATGGTGGTACAGGTGGCGTAGGCCACATTGGTCTTCAGCTTGCAAAAGCACTAGGTGCACATGTTACAACGACTGTTGCAGATGAAGCTCGCGCAGAAACTGCAAAACAATTAGGCGCAGATGAAACGGTTCTATTCCCTACAGAAGAGCCAAAGGAATATGTTGAACGACTAACCAATGGTCAAGGCTTCGATACGGTATTTGATACAGTGGGCGGGCCCGTTTTACAAAACTCATTAATCGCTGCAAAACTGAAGGGGCATGTTATCTCTACAATTGGTTATGCTGATTATAACTTAACTGAAATGCACTTTAAGGCTCTAAGGTTAGACCTAGTATTTATGGCGATTTCAATTATTCATAACATCGATAGAGAGACTCACGGTGACATTCTACGCCGACTTGCTGGGCTTGTAGATAAAGGTCAAGTTAAACCTCTTATCGATAGTGTTTTCCCTTTAACTTTACAAGGAGTTAAAGATGCTCACACTCGTCTAGAATCAGGGTTAGCCACAGGTAAAATCGTAATCGAGCGTTAAATTTCAGCTATTTAATTAAAGGCTGTGTAAGCAGCCTTATAAACCAAGATAAAGGTTAAAAATGGACAATGAAGTAATGGTCGTTGTGGATATTCTATGTGAAACACAACATTACAGCACTGTATTAAATGCAATTTATGAATGTTCGAGTGACAGTATTCTTGAAGATGGATGCGAGCGTTATGATGTTTTCTCTGATGTTAATGGGTCACAAAGAATCACATTAATTGAAATGTGGCGTGACATAGATACTTTAGAGCAACATAAGATACTGCCTCATTATCTTCAATTACAAACGTCTTTAGAAGGTAGAGTGCTATCAGTCGATATTAAAGCAGCTCGTGTGTTTGAGGGCTTGTGATAAATGAAATATCTTCGCATATCAGATATTAAAGCATCACTAAGATTTTGCTTTGAGGTCTAGGGTTGAAAGCTCTAAAAAGGAAAGGCTACTTTGAAGCAAAGTTTTCTCTTATCTTTTAGCTGCACAAGGTGATGACAACGCTCAAATTGAACTTACTTATAACTGGGAGCCTGAGTATCTAAATACAGGGAGAAACCTCGGTCATATAGCCTACAGAGTTGAAAATATATACGAGACATGCGCTCATTTACAGGAACTAGGCATTGAAGTAAATCGATTTCCTCAAGACGGTCAAATGGCTTTTTTACGCTTTGCGGATAATATTTCCGTCGAGTTGTTACATGCAGGTGAGCCGCTACCAAAAAACTGAGACTTGAGCTCCAATGCCTAACAATGAAAGTTTGTAGCGTATTTTACAAGTAACCGACAAATCGGTTGGTTTAATTTATATGAGAAAGATAGTATGAAAATTTTATTATTATTAATGACACTAGTTTTCGCGGCTCCAAGTTTTGCTGCGGATAAAATCCTTTTCGTACTGACTAGCCACAATAAAATGGGTTCGTTAGATATGAAAACTGGCTTTTGGTTAGGTGAGTTAACACATCCTTATTACGTCCTTGCTGATGCAGGCTTTGAAGTTGATGTTGCTAGCATTGAAGGTGGAATGGCCCCAATAGACCCTAAAAGTCTAGATTTTTCAGATGAAGATAATGCTAGGTTTATAAATGATAAAAAGCTCATGGCTTCAATTATAAATACAAAAGCGATTGAAGATGTAAACAGTAAAGATTATCAAGCAGTAGTTTATGCAGGCGGTCACGGAACTATGTGGGACTTCTCGAACAATGAACTTATCAATAAATTAACTGTTTCAATATATGAGCGAGGCGGTATTGTAAGCGCGATTTGTCATGGCCCAGCGGCTCTTACAGACGTCAAGCTTAGTAACGGACAATACCTCGTTAAAGGAAAAAAATTAGCTGCATTTACTAACGAGGAAGAGTCAAATATAGGGCTAACAGAAGTTGTTCCTTTCTCACTACAGGATACATTAATGTCCAAAGGTGCAAAGCACATTTATGGTGCTGCATGGACGGTAAACGTTGTGAATGATAGGCGAGTTATTACTGGTCAAAACCCGCAATCAGCTCGTAAAGTGGGCGAAGAGATTCTAACTGGATTAAAAGGCATCAAATAGGCATTTAATGTCAGACACTTATCAATTAAAGGTTTTTAAGTGAATTTCAATAAAGAATGGGTAGTAGTACATAGTGAAAAATATCTTAATTTTAAATGGCGGTAAATGTTTCGCTCACTCTAAAGGTGAGCTTAACAATTCGCTCACAGCCTTTGCTGAAAACTTCTTTGTACAAAGTAACTGTAATGTTCGTAACACAACTATTGATAAGGGATATGATGTCGATGAAGAAATTTCTAAATGGCTGTGGGCTGACTTGGTAATCTTTCAGATGCCCGCATGGTGGATGAGGTGTTTACCAAAGGGCACGGTAAGTTATATGAAAGCGACGGTAGGTCTAGAAGTGATATTTCAAAGCAGTATGGATCTGGAGGCTTACTTCACGGTAAAAAATACATGCTTTCTGTCACGTGGAATGCCCCAGTAAATGCGTTCATTGATAGTGAGCAGTTTTTTGAGGGGACTGGGGTAGATGGTGTGTATTTACCCGTGCATAAAGCAAATCAGTTTTTAGGAATGAAGCCACTAGAAACTTTTATTTGTAGCGATGTTATGAAAAATCCCCAAGTAAAAGTCGATATGGAGCGATATAAACTACATTTAGGGGCAGCACTTAAGATCTGATTTAGCATTGTTAAGTATTTGTATATAGCTCTACTCTATGGACCTTATGCCTCATAAAAACACCTTGTTCTTACGTAAATGGTGTTTTACCTAGATAGTCAGCTGATTACAGCTCTGTTGAAGGTTACCAATGGCCGCCCAATAACTTTCAGAAAGAGTAAAAGAAGGTTTTGCTTTAAACAAACGTGGGGTGTAAGCGAGTGCTATGTGAATGTCCGCTCCTGGCACTCTCCAGCCACTCGACAACATAAAATGTGATAATAATTGGCAAGGTATTTTACTTTGTCGGATGGCGCTTCGCTTCTCCGATCTACACTTACGCAAAGTCGCCTATTTGGGTTGCTCCATCGATAAAACAAGAGGCTTATTCAACACTAATACCTTGGCTTAAAAGATATTCCACTGCTGCATTAGTATGGGGTTTAAATGCCTTCCAACGGCCAATTGCTTTGCTATTTAATGGTTGGCGTACTTGCACTTTACTGGCTGTAGATACCGGTGCGGTGTTTAGGTGAAAATCTATACATTGTGCTTGCCATTCTAAATTACAAAAGCTGACTAACTCTTTTATTTGCTGCTCGGGCTGTGCGACTAATTCTTCGTATTTTACTAATTTTATATTGCTGTGCAGGGCGCTTAAGTGCTGCATGAGTTTGTAAAAGCGGCTATAAAATTTGGCGGTGTCGAGTAAATCGAGCGAGTATGCGTAGTAGGGGTTATTTATTGTAAATAACTGGCGATAGTTACCAATACAGGTGTCCATTGGGTCGCGCAGCATACAAATAATTTTAGCGTTTGGCAGCGCTTTAGTAATTAAGTCGATATAAAAAAAGTTAAACGGGAGCTTATCAATAAAGTGTTTATGGCTGCCGGTGGTTACGCGAGTCGCATTTAAATAAGTTGTCCCAAGCTGATTAAAATCAAGCTCATACGCTTTAGTGAGTGTTTGAGTATCGAGTACATGCGGTGTTTGAGTTTGGCTTAACTTTTTAACACTTAGGCCAAAGTCTTGTAATTCTCCGGCTGATTGTACGTCGCTGTGGCTCGATAAAATACGCTCAACCAATGTGGTGCCAGAGCGGGGCATACCTAATACAAAAATAGGCTCTGGCGTTGGATTACCTTGTGTTAGCGCGTGTTTATGCTGCTCACTTAAATGTTTAATGTGTTCAAATAATGCGGCTGAGCTTTTATGATCAAACGGCTGCATAGCGCGTTTAGCTGCTTTACCTTGCTCTAGGCTTTTAAACGCATTATCAAACTCACCTATGTCTTGATACTCTTTTGCAAGTGCGTGGCCAATGTGTAATTTTGCATCGGGATGAGTGATTTGCTCAGCTACGGTTTTTAAGCGCGCTATATGATTAGATTGCGCAGCGGCTTTGGTTAAATCGCTTAATGCAAAATGGCTTTGATGATGCAGCGGGTTTAACGTAATGGCGCTTTCAAAGGCATTTTTGGCTTGTTCAAATTGGCCTACAAATTTAGCGCTTACACCCAAGTTATAATAAAACTGTGGTTGTGGTTTATTTGCGTGTTTGGCCAGTTCAATAGCGTAGTTAAAGTAATTTAGTGCGTGTTCGTGAAGGCCTGCTTGCGTAAGTGCGACACCAAGGGTGTCGGCATCAAGACTCTTTTGTATTTGCTCAACCGGTATGGCTAAAGCGGTGTTTTTTGCTTTGGTAAGCTCACCTGTTAATGCGTAACATTTTGCAAGTTGGGCGGTATATTCAATGCTTTTGCCAAAGCTAAGGGCTTTTTCGATTAACTTTATGGCTTTGTGTATTTGCCCAACACGTAAATTAACCATGGCCAGTAAAAAGTACCCATCGGCAAAGTCGTTTTTTTGAGTTACTAATTCAACTAAGGCTTTATGAGCAAGTTCAATATTGCCTTGGTTTAAATGTGTAATTGCGCTTTGATGGAGTTGTTTTAAATTTGGCTGCATTGTTTAATTTTTATTTTTTAGTTACGCGTTAATAAAGAAAAAAGGCTCAAATAAATTTGAGCCTTAAAACATTGTTTAAAAGTGACTATAAATTAAATTTCAAATTTGTAGTTAAATTTAACACCTACTGTTAGTGGCTGATTTACAAAGTGACCGTAATTACGTTGTATATCGGCACCGTTTGCAGTTGTTATGTCTGCATCTGAGCGGCGAACCGATGTAAATGCATATTTATTAAATAGATTATCAACATATAAAGTAGTCGACCACTCATCAGCTGTTAGCTTAGCAGAAATATTACTTAAGCTGTAACCTGGTAGTGTTTCGCCATTGTCATGCAGGCCTACTCTGGTAATAACATCGCTTTGCGCGGTTAAACCGTAGTTAATATCAAGAGTTTTGTCGCTAAATACATCTGTTTGATAATTTATACCCATTGAGAACTGGTGCTCTGGCGAGCCAGGTAAACGGTCGCTGTCTTCTGCGCCATCGGTGCCATCAGCATTAAACAAAAATGGTGCGTCTGACGTTAGCTCTGCTTTTGTGTAAGCATAAGTAGCGTATACGGTAAACGAGTCAGATAAAATGGCACGGGTAGATAACTCAATCCCTTTTGCGTTTGCACTACCTGCGTTAGATAAGTACGGAAGTTGCCCTACATCGGTAGCACCTGCAATTTGTGCATCATCCCAATCTACGTTAAATAACGCGGCATTAAAGTGTAATTGGCTTCTAAACCAAGTACTTTTAAGGCCTAACTCGTAGTTTGTAGTGGTGTCGGCATCGTAGAGCATTTCTTCTGGGCTACCACAACCTGCTTGGTTAGCTGGTAATGGATCAGGACACGGCGCTAAACCATTAGAGCCACCAATTCTAAAGCCTTCACTTACTGTTGCGTAACCCATAACAGAATTAGTAAATTGGTATTTTGCATTAAATTTAAATAGGCTGCCGTTATCGTCAGCTTCATTTTTTTCAAAGTTCAATGAAATAGCATCAGCTGCTGCGCCATCAAACAAGGTATTAAATAGCGGGAAGTCGACAGCAGACTCTGATTCAACGTCGTATTGGTATAAACGCATACCAATTGTTACGTCTAGCTTTTCTGTTACTTGGTAGCCTACTTCACCAAATAAAGCTGATTCTGTTATTTCTGTGCGATCTACCGAGAAGTACTCAAGTTCGTCTGGGCGAGATTGCGAAGCGCCAAAGTTTTCTACTGCAAAGTCACCAAAGCCTGGGGTAAATTCTTTACTTGAAGCGTCGGTTTCAATTTTGTTGTAAAACGCACCTACAATCCAGTTTAAGTCGCTATCGCCTTGCGATACTAAACGCAGCTCTTGGGTAAAGGTGTCTTCTTCTTCAATTTCACGTGTGAAAGATGAAAACGCTGGAAATTCTTCGTAGCCGTAATCAAGACGAATAAGTAAATCGGTTTGGTCGCGTTGGCCGTCGGCATCAAAGCTTGAAATACCCGTAGCCGATACTAGCTCTGCAAAACCTAGGTCTGCTTTTAGCTCAAGGCTTAGTAATTGATCTTCTTTTTCGCGCGGCTCTTCATAACGATAAGCAGACTCGTATTTACCAACAATATCACTTAAGCCGTTATCTTCGTTTAGGCTGTTGTAATGAACAATAGAGCGGCCTTCGCTGTCTTGCTTTTGGTAAAAGTAATTTAATGTAGCCTCTAGTCTTTCAGTTGCTTTCCAACGAACTGAAATACGCCCTGTAGTGGTGGTTTCACCGTTGGCGTCTTCTACATTTTTAATGTTTTCGTTAACTGCTGAGCTATCGCTCCAATCAGGGTCGGGTAGTGATACACCTGGCTCACGCACAGTGTATGCATAATCAATAAAACCAGGGTCTTCGTATACGTTTAAGCTTGCACGCACTGCAAGTTCATCTTCAATAATAGGAAGGTTAACAATAAAGCCGCCTTCGCCACCTAGTGAGTCGCTTTCTTGGGTTTGAAATAGGTCACCAAATACTTCTACCGAGGTAAAATCAAGCTCTGGTTCTTTAAGCATGTAACGAATTGCGCCGCCTAATGTACCTGCGCCATAAAGCGTACCTTGTGGCCCAATAAGTACTTCAACGCGTTCTATGTCTACCAAGCGCATATCAACCGAAACTGGAATTTCGTTAACGTAAGTAGCGACTGTGCCGCCATCTGATGATGGGCCAGACGAGTTTGTATTTAAACCACGTACAATAATAGGCGAGCCTGAGCGACCACCTTGATCGGTAATTGTTAAACCAGGTACCCAACGCGCTACATCCGCAAGTTCGCCAATGTTTTGATCTTTCATTACATCAGCATCTAGGGCTGTAATATTTAGCGGTGCATTTTGCACCGAGCCGCTGCGTCTTGTTGCTGTTACTTCGATTACTTCGAGCGATTTGTTTGTAGCGGTGACTTCTTCTTGCGCCACTGCAGAATTAGAAAATATAAATGCGCCAGATACAGCGCTCGAAATAGCCAAGGTTAACAAGCTTGGTTTAAACATAAAAAGTGATCCCCAGTTCAAATGTTTTACATAAGTAAATTAAGTGAATAGTTTAGCAGGGAGTTAAGTGGCTGGGAATGATAAAGTTGAATTTTAATTCACTTTTTTGGAATAAATATAGATAAAACCACAGCAAAAAATTATATAAATAGCTATTACATCCAATACGTTGGCTAAATAAGGTACAAGTAATGTGCTTTTATCTCATTGAGCAAATGTAAATAGCCATTCATGTTTATTATTTTGTAGTAATTGTGTTGTTTGTTAATACAAGTTTTGCTGGTTTATTTTCTAGAAGTTATTTAATTTTTAGCCCTATAAATTTTTAGTTTGATCCCCATTGTTCTTAGTTATCGTAAGCTACTTCAATTCGCACATGTGTGCGCGCATTTACAGGATTAAATTATGAGCCAGTTATTCTCGGAGTTAAACATAGGGCAACTCACCTTAAACAACCGCATTATTATTGCACCTATGTGCCAGTATTCAGCCAACAGTGGTGCCGCCAGTGACTGGCACACCATTCATTTAGGACAATTAAGCTTAAGCGGGGCAGGATTACTTATTTTAGAGGCCACAGCGGTTAATCCTGAAGGGCGTATTAGTTATGGCGATTTAGGGCTTTGGAATAATGAAACCCAGCAAGCATTAGATAAAAGTTTAAAAGCGGTTAGGCAATATAGCCCTATGCCTATTGGTATTCAGCTAGCGCATGCTGGGCGTAAAGCATCAACAGAAAAACCATGGGATGGTGGTGGTGCATTAAACCCTACGGATGAAAACGGCTGGCAAACGCTCGCACCTTCAGCAGTTGCTTATGACGATAATAGCCCAGTGCCAAAAGCCATGAGCCAATCCGACATAGACTCATTAATTAACGACTTTGTGAGTGCCGCTAAATGTGCTGACGAGCTTGGCCTTGATTTAATTGAGCTACATGGTGCGCATGGTTATTTGTTGCATCAATTTTTGTCACCCCTTACAAACAAGCGCGATGATGAATACGGCGGCAGTTTACAAAACCGTATGCGTATTGTGCTAGAGGTATTTAAAGCCGTTCGCGCAGAGTTTAACAGTAGCAAACCCGTGGGTATTCGTATTTCAGCGACTGATTGGGTAGAAGGTGGTTGGGATTTAGAGCAATCAATAGTGCTTGCTAAAGCCCTTGATGAGCTTGGCTGTGATTTTATTCATGTAAGTACAGCGGGATTAAGCCCTGATCAACAAATACCTGTTAAACCGAGCTTTCAGGTGCCATTTGCAACAGCTATTAAGGAAGTTGTGAATATGCCAGTAATAGCCGTAGGTTTAATTACCGAGCCACAACAAGCCGAAAATATTGTTAGCGAGCAGCAAGCCGATGGCGTGGCACTTGCCCGTGGTATTTTATATAACCCGCACTGGCCTTGGCATGCAGCAGCAGAGCTTGGCGCTACCGTAACTGCACCTAAACAGTATATACGCTCAAGCCCACATGGTAAGCCATCACCAATAAAGTAGGTAAAGTACGAGGTTATAACCCAATGGGCTTTGTATTCATTGGGTTTTATTATTTTTATAAAGCAGGACACACATGACTCAAACAGGCGTTTCACCGCAGCCACTTAGCAATACACTTGTTAGCATTATTGCCTTATGCTGCGGCCTTATTGTTGCCAACATTTACTACGCTCAACCCATTATTGAGCTATTAGCACCCGAGGTTGGATTGAGCCCGCACAGTGCTAGTTTTATTGTGTCGCTTACGCAAATAGGGTATTCACTTGGGCTGTTTTTTTTAGTGCCATTAGCTGATCTCGTCGAAAATAAGCGCTTAATGCTTATAACGCTTGGGGTGTCGTTTTTAAGCTTAACTGGTACAGCTCTTGCCGATACTCCAAATGTAATGCTTATTTTATGTTTAATGATAGGTATTAGCTCGGTGTCTGTTCAGGTGCTTATTCCGCTCGCGGCGCATTTATCGTCTGACGAAAAGCGTGGCCAGGTGCTGGGTAATATTATGGCAGGGTTACTATTAGGTATTTTACTCGCAAGGCCTATATCGAGCTTAATTGCCGATCACTTTGGTTGGCGTGCGGTATTTTATTTTGCAGCCGGCTGTATGGTGTTTATTGCAAGCGTAATTTATTTTGCCATTCCGCAAAGGCATCCACATCAAAAAACGACCTATTTTAAGTTATTAAAATCGCTTAAACAGTTAATGATAAGCCAACCTGTTCTGCGCCAGCGTGCTCTTTTTCAGGCATTAATGTTTGCCTCATTTAGCTTATTTTGGACGAGCGTACCCATTGTACTTGCGCGAGAATATGGCTTATCGCAATCACAAATAGCGTTATTTGCGTTAGTTGGCGCAGCAGGTGCTATTGCAGCCCCTATTGTTGGACGCTTAGCCGATAAAGGCTATACCCATCAGTTATCGTTATTGGCAAAGGTAATTGCCGCAGTGTGCTTTTTACCTAGTTTATTTGAATTACCCAACGGGATAATAATTTTAGCTTTAACAGGTGTGTTTATTGATTTTGCTGTGCAAGCAAACATGGTACTTGGCCAACGAACCGTATATTCCCTAGAGCCGCAAAGTCGTGCACGACTAAACGCGATTTACATGACGAGTATTTTTTTAGGTGGTGCGGTAGGTTCACTTATAGCCAGCCCACTTTACGAGGCTGGTGGGTGGACAAGCGTTGCGCTAGTTGCCGCTGGTATGCCGCTTATTTCGTTGATTGGGTATGTGTTAACAACCAACAAAAGCGCTCAAGCGGTTGGTTAATAGTACCTGAAACAAAAAGCCATCGTAATATATACGATGGCTATTTAGTTTTAACTGGTTAGATCTAAAGTGTTTTTTTGCTTTTTAACACTTGAAAATGAGCTGCCAACAGAGGCTATAATCACTAATAAAATAGCTAACCACTGCCACAGAGTAAGCAACTCTCCAAGTATTATAAAGCCTGCCAGCGCAGCAAAAGCGGGTTCTAAGCTGAGCATAATGCTAAACCCTTGTGCGGGCATATTGCGCAAAGCAACCATTTCTAGTGTATAGGGCAGGGCGCTTGATAAAATAGCAATGCCAATTCCGAGCGGGATAATTCCCCATGTAAATGCACTGCTTTGCGATATGCCACCATAAGGTACAAGTACTATTGCGGCAATGGTCATACCTAAAGCAACCGTTGCACCACCAGAGCTTTGAGTGCCGGTTTTTTTACCAAATAAAATATACGCCGCCCAACACGCTCCTGCTGCAAGGGCCAGTATCACACCAATTGGATCTAAGCTATCTTGGCTGCTCATATCGGGTAGTAACAGTAAAATACCAGCAATGGCACAGGCTACCCAAAATAAATCGCGCTTACGGCGAGAGCTAAATAGTGCAACAGCTAAAGGGCCTGTAAATTCAAGCGCAACACCTATACCTAGCGGAATACGCTCTATAGCGTAATAAAATAAAATATTCATACCGCCTAGGCTTAAGCCGTAAACCAAAATTGAAAGCCGGTTACCTGCTGTTGGTAAATGTTTCCAAGGTTTAAAGATTAAACATAAAATAAGGGCAGAAAAACCAAGCCTAAGTGCAGTGGTGCCTTCGGGGCCAACAATAGGAAATAACTGCTTAGCAATAGACGCACCAGATTGAATGGTGATCATAGCTAATATTACGCAAACAACTGCGAGTAAGAAGTCTTTTGGTGATGATTGCATTATGGTCCTTAATTACAATCGACTGATTTTGCGCAGTGTATCTGTTTTTGATTCGCTAAGTAATACCAATCCGCAATAATACTTAATCATTTTTAGGGGCTAAAGGTGTCGCTATCTGCGTTAAAATATTCTCATTTAGAACAACTAAATAGCGAATTTTTTACCTTACTATCAACACGTTTTTCCATCCTCAACATAGATCACATAATTATGCGGATTGGTATAATTATAGATCTAAAATTATTTTGGTAGCTGTTGCTAAGGGGCGTTTTACGGTATTTAATAATTGCTTATTAGTTACAAAAAGTGGTTTTTGTTTAAGTTAATGAAAACTGACTAGGTAAATAGTGTGAGTAATAAATGAGCAATTTGAAAGAGTGTACTGGTAAGAACACTAAATAATATTGGTATGCGAGCTAGAAGGGGTATAAAAAAGCGAGCAACAAAACGTTTTTGCTCGCTGTATTTTTAAATAACTTAATAGTTAAAGTGCTTTATTTGCACTTTTTACTAGGCCATCGAGTGAGTAAAGGCCGCGTTTTTCGTCGTTTTTGCGTTTTATTTCTTGTAATGCGCGCGCTTCTACGGCATCAAATAACGCATTGATTAAACGGTTAAAGTGTTGATGCATTGCGGTGCGTGCGGCACTTGCGTCGTGTGTTTGCAGCGCATTATATATTGCGGTGTGCTCATCCATTACGCAATCGTTATTGTTTTTACACACACTGCCGTAATCAGCCACAATTTGTGAGTTGTTAAGGCGTAAATCCCATAAATTAGAAACTGCAAATTCAAGGGCTTTATTACGTGTAGCACGCGCTATTATTTCGTGAAACTCACGGTCGGCTTGTTCAACGTAAAGGCCTTTTTCCATCGCAATAAGCGTTTGTTTTAACTGGGCAAGCTCTTCGTCTGTGATTGATTGTGCGGCAAGTGCGGCAATTTCGCCTTCAATAAGTGCACGTGCTTGAGTAAGCTCAAACGCACTGATCTCTTTTGTTTTTACTGCGGTTTCTTGTTGTTCTATTACATAAACACCAGAGCCAGTTTTAACCTCAACGCGGCCACGTACTTCTAGTGCAATAATAGCTTCACGAATTGTTGGGCGGCTTACGTCAAACATATCGGCAAGTTCACGCTCTGGCGGTAAACGACTTCCAGCAGAAAACTCACCTTGGTTTATTAAAGCTTCAACTTTATCAACAATGCGCCAAAATAAGCGACGATTTCCCATATCCTACCTTTATTACCTTAAGGAATAGTGGCTCATAGGCTCAAATAGCCTAAACCAACTGTTATTAGCAGAGGTTACCCCAAAATTCACTATTATGTCAAAATTCTAAAGTGTTGTAACGGTCATATAATATTATAAATAGGTGTTAACCTACTTGTATTACCAATTTAGTTTAATTTTAATCAATTGGCCAGCTTGATTGGTCATGTTTTTGTGTGCTAAGTTAACTTTACTCTCTTTTGAAGAGCATTAATTTGTAATATACATTTATAAGGCTGGCTTAATAAAAATAAGTAGAAGCGTTGTTAAAAGTAAACGTGTTGACTTAATAATGAGCATGATTGCCCATGGAAGGGAGTCGTATCTTCAAAAGATGTGTTGTAGTTGTATTTAGGGCGTTAATTGTCGTTGATTAACGCCCACATATTATTTAGTTATCGTTTGGGTATAGCACGCCAAGCTGCTGGCGAGCAGCGTCAAGCACCGTCATTACATCTTTAGCAAGTTGATGTGTATTAACCGTAGATTCTAACTCACCTTGTTTAGCGGTTTGTATAAAATGAGCCACTTCGTACTTCATAAAATTTTCATCAAATGGGGCTGAAATAACCTCTACATCACCACTATTTGTAATAAATTCTACTTTTTTGAGCTGTGAAACTGCTTCTATACGAATGCGGCCGCGCTCGCCTTGTATTTCGGTTATGTTGTCGCCTTGCGATATTTTAGAGTAACTAATAACGGCCTGTTTATCGGCATAATTTAAAAGTACATCGCCCGCGCCATCCACGCCTGTATCAAGTAGTACGCCACTGGCGTTTACACTTTGCGGTGCGCCCCAAAGAGCAATAAGTAGATACAATGGATAGATACCTAAATCAAGCAAAGCCCCATTTGCAAACTCGGGTAAAAATGTATTTGGGCGTTCGCCATTTTTATACTTATCGTAGCGCGAAGAGTACTGGCTATATTGCCCTATAAATTTTCTGGGAGTGCCTATTTTAGACATTGTCTGTTTTATCAGTGCAAAGTTAGGCAAGTGCGTGGTCATCATAGCTTCCATGTACAAACGCTGATGCTTTTTAGCTGCACTTAAAATAGCGTTTAGTTCGTGGCTATTAGCCGCCGATGGTTTTTCGCCAAGTACATGTTTTCCTGCTTCAAGGCACATAACAGCATAATGTTTGTGTAAAGAGTTAGGCGCTGCAATATAAACGGCATCTACGTTTTGGTCTTGGCAAACACCTTCAATAGATGTGAATATTTTAGCTTGTGTATTTTGCGGATGATTTGCTAAAAAAGCAGCGCCGTTTGAGCGCGAGCAAACTCCGTATAAGGTAAAGTCATCTAATGTATTGGCTGCATTAAGTAAGGTATCGCTAATAAAGTTGGTGCCAACAATAACAAAGTTCATGTCCAGTCCTTCGAAAAAAGATAAAAATTTAGTGTAACATTTTTCTTTTCTTTAGTACGCGTGCAGAGCACCCAAACCAGCGTTTAATGCTAGCACATAACGTGGCTTGTTCCTGATAACCTAATAATTCAGAAATTGTGGCTAAACAGTGGTGGTTTTGCCTTAAATAATACTCTGCAAGTGTGCGCCGTGTTTGATCTTTGAGTTTAACAAAGCTGGTATTATGCTTTGCAAGTGCGCGGTGAAGGGTACGCGGGTGCATGCCAAGCGCTGTGGCTATAGTTAAATTTGAACATTGATGAATAGGGAGCATAGGTTTAATTAATGCAATTACTTGCTCGGGTAAAGGTTGAGTATGTGCGCCATATTGCGCTAAATATTTAAAGGTGGCCTGCGTTTTACTAAGCGATGAAATACTCAGTTTAAGCGCTAAATGCTGTTTATTAATGACAATGCCGGCACAGTTTCTATCCTCTACTACTGGGCAGCCAAAAAACGCGTTATAGGCGTAACTATTTACAGCTAATTTTTGAGGTAAAAAAACCTGCATTGGTTTGCATTGATTATTGCTAAGCTCTTTTAAAGTTTTGCACGCTAAACCAAGTGTTAGCTCTAATGCTTGGTTTACTAAGGGCTGAGGGGATAAGTTTATCCCAAACGATAAAAATAATGTTTGTGTGTTTTCAAGTGGCTGCACATTCATAGTTAACGCTGGGCTATGCAGGTGTAGGTAATTTTTTACCCAGTTTATTGCTTCTTCTATGTTGGTGCTGCTTTTAGCGGCGATTGCAATGTGCCCTAAAATTTCAAACTCTTGTTTGTTTGCAAGTTGAAGACGAAAGCTTGGGCAATTGAACTCATTGCTACAATACTCAAGTAGCTGAGCATATTGACGATAAGGCAAATATTCATCTTCAAGGTTTTTAAAGTTAAGGCTTACGTTGCACGCATGTAAAGCCTGAACAAAATCACCGCCAAGCTCTTTTATTAGGGTGTCTATTCCTTGTAAGGAGGTAGCTCTAATTGGGCTGCTCATACTTAATATTATTAGTTTGAATAAAGAGGGTGTCTAAAAATATCAAGTTTTAGGTGTTTTTTCTATGCACTATAGTTTCAATTGTTAAGTATGTAGCCTTTAAGGAACAAACATGAGACAAACATTTGATTACATAGTGATTGGCGCGGGCAGTGCAGGCAGCGTTTTGGCGGCGCGTTTATCGGAAGATCAAAATGTAAGCGTGTGTTTACTTGAAGCCGGTGGTAGCGACAAAAGCGCGTTTGTACAAATGCCTGCGGGGCTTGCTGCAAGCGTACCGCATGGTATTAATAGCTGGCATTACAATACAGTACCGCAAAAAGAGCTTAATAATCGATGTGGCTTTATGCCTCGTGGTAAAGTGCTCGGTGGCTCTAGCTCAATAAACGCCATGGTATATATTCGCGGTAATCAATATGACTACGACAATTGGGCAAGCTTAGGAAACACAGGGTGGGATTACGCCAGTTTATTACCTTATTTTATAAAATCTGAAAATAATAAAACGTTCGTAAATAATAACTTGCATGGCAAAAGCGGCCCTTTACATGTACAAGAGCTCTTACACCCAAGCCCCGTCAATCAGTTATTTTTAAACGCGTGTGTTGAGCAAGGGGTTAACTTAAGTGATGACATAAATGGCGAGGTACAACAAGGAGCTCGGCTTTCACAAGTAACGCAGCATAATGGTGAACGATGCAGTGCAGCCAAAGCGTATTTAACTGCGCACTTAAACCGTAAAAATTTAACGGTGCTTACTAAGTGCCACGTAAATAAAATTTTAATTAACAATAAAATAGCGCAGGGTGTTGAGCTTGAGCAGTATGGCAACGTTATTACACTAACAGCGCAAAAAGAAGTACTGTTAAGTGCCGGTGCTATAAACTCCCCTCAACTGTTAATGTTGTCGGGCATTGGCCCTAAAAGTCATTTAAAGGCGCATAATATTAAGGTGCAACATGCGCTTGAAGGTGTTGGTGCTAATTTGCAGGACCATTTAACCGTTGTGCCTTTGTACAAAGCTAAAACAGTTAAAGGAACCTTTGGAATAAGCTTAAGCGGCGCTGCCACAATACTCAAAGGGTGTGTAAATTGGTTTAGTAAACGAGAAGGGCCACTGACTAGTAACTTTGCTGAATCGCATGCTTTTATTAAGTTATTTGAGGATTCCCCCGCACCCGATGTGCAACTGGAATTTGTAATAGGGCTGGTTGACGATCACAGCCGAAAGCTACATTTAGGCCATGGCTATAGTATTCACAGTAGTATTATGCGCCCAAAAAGTCGCGGTACTATAAAGCTTGCCGATAGCCACCCGCAAAGTGCTCCGCTTATTGATCCAAATTACTTAAGCCACCCAGACGATTTAGCGATTATGCTTGCTGGTCTTAAAAAAACGCTCAGTATAATGCAAAGCACTGCCTTTGATAAAATTCGTGGAGAAATGCTTTACCCGCTTGATATTAATAACGATGAGCAATTAATTGAATTTATAAGGCAAACAGCCGATACCGAGTACCACCCTGTAGGTACGTGTAAAATGGGGAATGATCCTATGGCTGTGGTAAATACTCACTTACAAGTACATGGTATAGAGAAATTACGAGTGGTTGATGCCTCAATAATGCCAACGCTTATAACCGGTAATACAAATGCACCGGTTATAGCGATTGCTGAAAAAGCCGCAGACTTAATTAAACAAAGTTATAAATCAGGGTTGTGAATTGGTGCTATAAAACTGAGTAAGCCAAGCTTGCCAATCGCTTTCTAGGCGTACCATTTGCTGATGCTTTTTCGCATTTATGTGTTTAGTTTCATCCTCGAGCGCTATAAATGGGCCAACACGGCATAGCGAACAGTAATTAGGCGTTAAATAGGCGGGCTTTGTAAGCTGCGTGCTTAATTGAACAGCTTGTTCAGAGCAAGCCTTAGGGCTAAACACGTAAGTAATACCGCTGGTGTCTTTTACGTGTTTATCACGGTCCACGTTTCTAATTTTATATCCTGCAAAGTGGCTTATATCAAATGGCATTTGGCCTAAATATTCAGCGTGTAAGCCAGTGTTTAAAGTACCTTCAATATTCCATTCTCTGTATGGCTTTACATCTTTAGAAGTAATGTAGCATAGCATGGGGCCGTTAGGGTTGAGCGCAAACTCGTTTGCGTATTTAATAAATTGGTGAAGTAATGAGCGGTTAAGCACGTTCATGCTTGATTGGCGAGTATTGCTTTCATAGGCTTCGCGCCCAACAAATGCTGGAATAAGCGGAAACTGAAATATAACCACATCAAAGCTATGCAGGCTTTGACCTAGCGCTTGCCAACAGTCAGGGTTTGTTACATCAAAACTATTAAGTACATCTACGTTATTTGCTTTTAGGGTACTTAGCGCATTACTTTCGTATTTTTGCTCAATAGTACTTGCGCTATCATAGGTTGAAGCCACTAATTTTGAGGGCTTAATGTGAGCGTGTAGCGCATTTGAAAACGATAAATCGCCATCGCCTACGGTAAGTATTCGCCAATCAGAATTTAAATACATAAATTAAGCGGGCTTGGTAGGTGTTTGCTCATCATTGCTGACGATGTTTTGAGGATGGGCCGCGTGTAAACGATGAAACGCAAGGCGTGTTTTAAGTCCTTCAATAGCTATTTGTTTTAAAATTAAATTAAAGGTAATTAAAATGGCAAACACAATATGCATTGGGCCATTTAAAAAGCTGCCCTCTGGATTAGGTAGTGTTAGTCCAAAAGCGACGAATAAAATAACTAAAAATATTTCGATAAGTTGGTTTGAGTAAAAATTTAAACGACCTTCGCTTTTATGATCTTTTTTAATGCTGATAGCGCAGAAAAACGGGATCACTTTAATTTTAAAAACGGCGTTTTTTTCTACGTAGTTTTCACCCAGCTCGTTAAGCTGTTGGCGTAATGTGTCAATCATGGAGCATCCTTAAATAGCAGTGCGCGGATGTTACACTATTACGCCTAGTAGGTTAAGCAGCACAATGTTATTTTGGGTATAGACTCATACCTATGGTGAGTATGTGGCATACAAACACTACTGAGGTAAGCACAAAGCGCATTTTTTGATAATCGCGATGATAGGTTTGCCATTGTACTGTGGCTTTTTCAAATATAAGTACCAGCCAAAAGCTTGCTCCTAACCAGGCAAGTGCCCACTCTACTGGCAAAAAAGATAAAAATGGCACCGGGATGACAGGTAAAACGGCTTTTATCGCATCGCTGTAGCTTTGCATCCCAGCGTGCCATAAATTACCAGCCATAAAAGCAAGTATTGCAATGCTGTAAAATGTAAAAAACTCTAGGTTAATGCTGTTACTCCCAAACATAAGTGGCCATGCTACGCAGCCTAAAAAGGGTAGTAGCCCTAAATAGCCAAGTTGAATATGATTAATAAATTTTTCCATTACGGCATGCCTTATGTGTAAGTGTTTTTAAGCGCGGTTATTGTAGCAGTTTTAAATATAACGTGTTGCAAGATGTGCGCTTGCTATTAGCTTATTTACGCAGTAAAACAATCAGGTAGATCATCTTATATAAACAAACTGCTTGGAAGTATGGCTTTTGTGCGTGGCTAAAAGGTTTTTAAATAAGTAGGCTTAGTGATAAGGGCATAAATAGTTGGCTTTAATACAGTGGTCACCCTTTTTATAAAGAGTAACCACTGATTAAGCTATACGGCCACTCATTTTACCTAAAGCATAAACCTTGAACTGCAATAACGTCAGAGGTTAATACTCACTTAGTCAGGTTTAATGCTTTGCGCTTTTTGTTTTTTTAATTTTTGCTCTTGTTCCCATGCCCATAATGGAGGCTTGATCAGTAGATTTATGCGATGCTGCCATGTTGGCGCATGGCGTATTTGTGAAAACAACTTACTGTAACCGCTAAAAAATATTTTTATCGGGTTAACACTATTAATACGTGGGAATACACCGTAACTAACGGGCGCTTCTTCTTTAGCAAAAGTACCAAACATACGATCCCAAATTATAAATATGCCTGCGTAATTTTTATCTAAGTATTGCTTGTTCGTTGCATGATGCACTCTATGGTGTGAGGGCGTATTAAAAATAGCTTCAATAGGTTTCGGAAATTTTTTAACACTTTCTGTGTGTAAAAGTGTCTGAAATACTTGTACAAATATTTCAGCAAAAAATATTACAAATGGATTAAAGCCTATCAACGCCAACGGTAAATGAAAAAACAGTGGAAAAAACCAATCCATTGGCCCATGTCTGTAAGCAACCGATATATTAAAAAATGGTGAACTGTGATGCACTGTATGCGTAGCCCAAGCAAAGCCATTTTTATGTAGAAAACGGTGTTCCCAATAGTATGCTAAGTCGGCTAAAACAATACAACCAATAATCGACCACATTGTTACGGGTAATTCAGTAATACGCCAATTGTCATAAACATAAAAAAATACACCAGCATAAGTAAGTGCTACTAAACCTATAATTCCGATGAACAGTACAAGCGTAATAAAGTTACTAACACTATCTCCGAATAAAGTTCGTGAAAATTGCTTTTTAAATGCATAACGCAACATTTCGAGGCAAAAAAGAGTAATGGCAGCTACAAAAAACCAGTCATCAACCCACTGTTCAAGCCAGTATATATCGTCAGTAGTAAAGGGTATAAATAAGAAATCGAACATTACTTAGCTTCCTCATATTTTACATACAGCTCACTACTATTCGTTTCACCATTAGCATTTAAGGTGTGAATTTCTAAAACAGCGTTGGGCGCTTTTTGGTAGTTAATATTAGACCAACTTTGGGCAATTTGAGTGTTCGTATAAGAATCACTTTTAAGTAACGTAGTATATTTTCCTTTACTTACTTTTATAGGAGCTACAGGGCTTTTTAAATCAGAAGCTTTATAACCAATGGTTACATTTGCTGTTTGATAGTTATCACTAAAATCAGTGTAAAAAACAATAACACTACCAGGTTGTTTTCTTAATCGGTTATGTAGTTGTTTAGCGCTATTAAAGTGCTCCCACAGTGTAGTTACCTCGCTGATAGTGATTTTTTGGCTAATGCCATCAATTAAAAAACCACCTTTTTCTACTTCACTTAGATTTTTTTTAGGCTGGTGCCTGATTACTTCAAACGTTTCGTTACTCTCCATAGAAACTGGTTTAGAAATAGCATGTGCTTGAGATGGTTGAATAACCATTAAGCACCAGACACAAATCACTACTAATGCACTAACAACAATTGATGTTACAAAATTCATAAATTAACCCTAAACAAATATTTTGCAGGAGTTTAGAGTAAAACAAAGTAAATTGTCAATAAGACAATTTACTTTGTTAGATTAACTAACAATAAATGTGCACTTTGCTTTAATTTATGAATAGCATCCCCCATTTTTAGCGGTAATAACGAAAGCGATAATAAATAACTAGCATAAAGGCTGTAAGCAATAAGCGATGCTTTTTCATCGTCAATAATTGCGTACTCTTCACTTATTATGGTGCTTACTTGCTCTATAAAGGTATTCATAATTTGCTCTTGATGCTCCTTTAATACCGCTAATCTTTTAGCTTCACCAAAGATAGCCTCGCCAATAATAGTATTGTTTACATGCTCTTCACTGCCTACTGTAAAAAGCATATCTATAAGCGCGCTTGTGCGGTTTGTATTAGGAAGCCAACTAATTAATGATTGCCATTGTTGCTCGTATATTAGTTTCCAACGCTCACTTAAAGCACAAATTATATCGTCTTTGTTACCTATGTAATGTCGAAGAATGGTGCGTTTCATATTTGCCTGCTCGGCAATATTTTCTAGCGACGTTGCTTGTAACCCTAGAGTAAGAATGCAGTGTTCAAATGCATCTAAGATTTGTTTTTTTCGCTGAACAGCCATACTGGGTCTAGCCATTATTTCTACCTTTTTAACTATTTGGATTAGCATATCAAATAAATCATTAATTTTCAGGTTGCCAATTTATTTTTATTAACTTAATATTAAATTGTCAATGTGAAAATAAACTAGGTTTAAAATGAAAAAAATAATCAGCAATGTTTTACTTGCTCTTTGCGTTTCAGGGTGCGGAGAAAGTAACACCAAGAAACCTTTGCCTTATCCAGTTCCTGTGTTGCCAGTTATTGAGGCGCCTACTTATAAAGGTGAATATATTAATTTTGAGTCAGGTCCCGTTAGACCCATTGCTCAGCTTAAAGAACAAGGGCTATTGTTAGTCACCAACACATCGAATAACCGCATTGAGGTATATAAACAAGTTGAAAATGGTGGTCTTGAATTTGAAGGTTTTATCAATGTGGGCTTAGAACCTGTGGCTGTAGCTGTTTATAACAATAAGGCGTGGGTGGTTAATCACCTGTCGGATTCTGTGAGTGTGATCAATATGCAAAGTAAGCCTTGGCACGTGGAGCGTACTTTACTCGTAGGCGATGAACCCCGTGATATTGTATTTGCACAAGGTAAGTTATTTGTAAGCACAGCACATCGTGGTCAACATCGATTCTCTCAACAAATAACAGCTAAAGAGGGCGTTGGTGCTAGAGATTTAACGCAAGGGGGAGTTGGAAGAGCAGATATTTGGGTGTTTGATAGCCAAAACTTAGGAAATGAGCTTGGCGGCACACCTGAAAAAATAGTTAACTTATTTGGTGATACACCAAGAGCATTAACAGTAAGCAAAGATGAACAGCACGTTTATGCAGGTATTTTAAATTCGGGTAATCAAACGAGTACCGTACATGAAAACGTTATGTGCCACGGATTTGAAGATGATGAGTACGGCGGATACCCTTGTCAGGTTATGGACAAAATAATCAGTCCTAATGGGTTAGAAAGTGGTTATTTACCTGGCGGTAGAACGGCCCCTGGCGTTAATGCGTTTGGGGAGCCACAACCGTGGACTAGTATGATTGTAAAATACAATCAAAATAATGGCCAATGGCAAGATTCAGCTGGGCGCAACTTTTCTAATGGGGTACGTTTTAACTTACCTGATTTAGATGTGTTTAAGATTGATGTTGATTCAATGGCGGTTCAAGATTCTTATGCGCATGTTGGCACTACCTTGTTTAATATGGCAATTAACCCAGTTAATAACGCTTTATATGTGTCTAATACTGAGGCAAATAATGCGGTTCGGTTTGAAGGCAAAGGAGAGTTTACGGGCTCAACAGTGAGAGGGAAACTTGCTCAAAGCCAAATATCAGTTATTGATTTATCTACCAAATCAGTTAAACCAAGGCATTTAAATCGCCATATAGATTATGCTGATATTAAAAATCAAAAAGAAGCTAAAGCGCATAGCTTATCTACGCCATTACAAATGCAGGTAGATAGTAAAGGAAAAAGTATATACCTAGCAGCGATGGGGTCTAATAAGGTTGCTGTTATACCAACACACATGATGGACAGCGATAGCTACTGGGATAACGTAGGAGAGGAGTTTACGCCGTCACTCGCGAGTCAAAATTATATTGATGTATCGGGTGGTCCCGCAGGTTTGTTACTTGATGAGTCAAATGACGCCTTATATGTATATACGCGTTTTGACAACTCAATAGTACATGTCGGTACTAACAATAATTTAGAAAAACAAAGGATTGCTTTATACAACTCAGAGCCTGAGTTTATAGTTGAAGGGCGCCCGTTTATGTACGATGCGCAGGCAACTTCAAGCAATGGAGAGTCATCATGCGCCAGCTGTCATATTTTTTCTGATACCGATCATTTAAGTTGGAATTTAGGTGACCCAGATAACAAAAATACCCGCAATTCACTGCCATTCCCTACCGAAAATATTTCTGAACTAGGCTGTACACTCGTTGGCCCGCAAGATGAAAGTTGCCAGTTGCTTTCTATTATTAATGGCGATGGTGATAAACGCACATTTGCATCAATGAAAGGCCCTATGATGACGCAAACCTTACGCGGAATGCAAAACCATGGGCATATGCATTGGCGTGGAGATCGCTCTGTAGGCTATTTTGGTGTCGATACCGATAATACGCTAAGTGAAAAAGTCTCGTTTAAAAACTTTATTGTCGCTTTTGAGGGGTTGCTTGGTTTAGATATAGAGCTTGCAAGTTCCGTTAGCAGTAATAATAAACCTGATGAAATAATTAAGCTTGAGGAGGATGTAGATAAACTAGCTGATTTCTCATTGGCTTTGGCTCTTGGGCCTAACCCGGTAAGAGCACTTGATAACTCCCTTACTACATCAGCACAAACAGGAGCGCGCTTTTTCCATGGACAAAGACGCTCAGATGGTTTGGCAACTGATGTAGATATTAATGGCGCTAGTGTAGATGGTGTAAATTGCGAAGGATGCCATGGGGTTGACCATGCCAAGGGCTTTTATGGCACCCGAGGCGAGGTAGCGCATGGTGGTGAAATTAATATTTTAAAAGTGCCTCAACTGAGAAACTTGTATACCCGTGTTGGTATGTATGGACTACCAGATAGAGAGGGGTTTTTACCTTCTCATACTAAAGAGCATCAGGGGGATCAGGTGCGTGGTTTTGGCTTTTTACACGATGGCGGAACTGATCAGTTAGTTAACTTTTTACGAGGTGGAGTGTTTGATAACGGTGAGCAAGGTTGCCCACATGGTGCGGATGAAAAAAATGGCTGCGTGTTTAATCAAGGTAAAGTTGGCATACCAAGCGAGGAAGTTAGAGAAGGGCTAGTTGACTATTTAATGGAGTTTGATAACGATTTAGCCCCTGTCGTTGGCCAACAAATTACCTTGTCGAAAAATAGCCCTGAGGATGCTGAAGCGCGTGTTAATTTATTTTATGAACGTGCTAAAACCCCTTTTGTATCTAAACTGTTAGGGGGCATTACATCAGAATGCGAGCTAATTGCGACAGGGATGATAAACGATAAACAACGAGGTTATTTTATGAAGTCGTCTGATGGGGTATTTCAAAGCGATAAACAAGCAGACCCGCAGCTATCGCTCTCAGAAATAATTGAGCTGGCAAAAGAGCAAAATAACACGTTAACGTTTACATGTGCCGTTCCGGGTAAAGGTTGGCGTAGCTCGGTTGATAGCAACCTTAATGGTGTGCTTAATTACGATGAGGTTTGATTTTATGCAATGGTTTATGCAGTTACCTATAAGTTATTGGATTGGCTTTGGCTTATTTATCTGGTTTTTTATTGACCTAGCGCGCTCTAAATCGACGCTGTGGCAAACTTATGAACGTAAAAGCGAACCCACAATGTATTGGCTAACAATGACCGTTTGGCTTGCTTTAGCTATTACTTGTTTTATTTACCCTGATTGGGTTTGAGGGAAGCGTTATGAAAAACGATGGTTTACCCGTCAATGCTTATACGGATAAAAAATGGTTTGATTTAGAAATGAAACATATTTTTTCAAAAGTGTGGGGCTTTGCTGGGCTTAAAGAAGATATTGCTGCTCCAGGTGATTTTATTACCAAGCAAATAGGACTCAATAATTACATAATTATTATGGGGCGTGACCGCCGTCTTAGGGCATTTCATAATATGTGTAGGCATAAAGGCACACGCTTATTGCAAGCGCAAGGTAACCTTAAAAAGTCTATCACATGCCCGTATCACGATTGGACATACGACCTTGAAGGAAGCTTAATTGGTATTCCGCACCAAGAAAAAGAATTTCCTGATTTAGATAAGTCATGTTTGGGCTTAAAGGCAGCCTCAGTAGATATATGGCGAGGGATGATATGGCTACACCCAGATGAAAATGCGCAGTCAATATCTCAGTGGTTTAGCTCGATAGAAGATCATTTAGGCCCACATCAAGTTGAAGATTTAGTAGAGCTTAAAGAACAATCAGTATCGGAAACAATTAACGCCAATTGGAAGATTGTAGTTGAGAACTACATTGATCATTACCACTTAGCTCAATTACATAGCGGTACGCTAAATATGTACGATCATAGTAAGGCTGAGTTTGGCTTTAAGGGCAAACATTTTGCTTTTTGGGAGCCATTAGAAAAGTCATATGCAGCTGATTTAGAAAAATACACAGAGCTGCCTTTAATTAAACCTATGCCAAAAGAGATGCTGGGCGTATTTGTTCCTATGTTGTTTCCGGGAGTTGGGCTAAGTGAAAGCGAGTCATCCTGGTCTGTATTTCATATTATCCCCATTAGTGTTAACGAGACACGCGTTGAAATACGCATTAAATCAATGCCAACCAGTGGGTTAAGCTATTGGTTGAAAGGAAGCGATTCACAAAAGTATTGGCAAAAACGTATACGTCCTAAATACAATGATTTTGATAATCAACACCCGCTGGGCTCTGCCGATTTTATGAAAGAAGATATTTATGTATGTGAACAACAACAAAAATCTTTTGAAAGTCCTAATTTTGAATTAGGCCCAAGTGCTGAGTTAGGGGAATTACCAATAAGAGAGCATCAGCGAGTCGTTATGAGTTATTTAAACCTCTATTTATAAGTAAATTAGGCTAAGTACGCATCGCTTTAATATGCTTTAACCTAGCTAAGTAGTAATACCAATCCGCAATAATACTTAATCATTTTTAGGGACTAAACGTGTCGCTATCTGCGTTAAAAAACTCTCATTTAGAACAACTAAATAGCGAATTTTTTGCCTTGCTATTAACACGTTTTTCCATCCTCAAAATAGATCACTTAATTATGCGGATTGGTATAAATAGCAGGTTAAAGCAATTTTTTACACTCGATATAAAATACTGAAAGGGTTTGCCTCTTTAGCGGTGGCCCTAGGATCTATATGCAATTTTATAAATTAAGTATTAATGAGGTTATCAAAGAAACAAATGATACAACCTCAATCATATTTACATTACCTAGCTCACTTGAGACTAAATTTTCTTGGGGTTCAGGCCAGCATGTAATGATAAGAGTTAACTATGAGGGTGAATACTTAACTCGCTGTTACTCAATATCTTCATGGAAGTCACTAAAAATTACCGTAAAGCGGATTGATAAAGGAAGAGTTTCTCACCTTGTTAATAATAGCTTTAAAGTGGGTGATTTGGTTGAGGTGAGCGCGCCAATAGGCAAGCCACTAATTAATGATAATAATATCCATACTAGAACAACATTATATTTATTTGTCGCAGGTTCAGGGATCACAGCCTTTTTTAGCATGATAGAAAATATATTAGTCGCGCAGCCTTATAGCCGAGTGAATTTATTTTATCGGTGCAGAAATGAAAAACATGCCATTTTTTTAAAGCAAGCCAAGCTACTTGAAAAACTGTACTCCAATCGCTTTAATTTTATTTTGAGTTACAGCCAGCCTAGGCTATTTGATGCTGTTAGTTGGCACAAAGGCGCTATTAGCCAAAACGATATAGCTGACTACTTTACTAAATATGCACCTAGTGCTCAGCGCTGCGAGTATCATGTATGTGGGCCTACCTCATTTCTAAACCTTGTTTCGCAACATTTAACCAATTTAGATGTACCAGAAATACTCTTGCATAAGCAGTCTTTTGAGGGCAATGAAGTTAAAGCAGATAATATACAACAGGCTAAACTTGACGTAATTCATCCTCAGGGAACTAATACAATAGAAGTAAATAAAGGAGAGAGCTTGCTAAGTGCTATGAAGCAACAGGGTATTGCTCCTGCATATTCATGTGAGTCTGGTTTGTGTGGACAGTGTCAATGCTTGCTGCTGGATGGCGATATGACCATGAGAAATAACTACTACTTAAACGAATCACAAGAGGAAGCAGGCCTTATTTTATCATGCCAGTCTTATCCGTTGTCATCCTATGTACGTATTAGCCGTAAAGGTAATTAACAGAGGCTAAAACTCACTAATCATTAAAATCGATTGTTTTAATCTAAACAATCAATTTTATTTAGTTTATCAATGGGCTTATTGTATTAATCAAGCCAACGCGAAAGGCCACATATTTCGGCTGCGTTGAGTAACTTTAAAAACACTTTAAATACAAATGAGGAATACTATGAGCACTTCATTAATCAACACAAAAATTCAACCTTTCAACGCAACTGCATACCACAATGGTGATTTTGTAGAAGTATCTGAAAAAGATGTACTTGGTAAGTGGTCAATCTTCTTCTTTTACCCAGCAGATTTCACATTTGTATGTCCTACAGAGTTAGGCGACCTTGCAGATTACTACGCACAGCTTCAAGAAATGGGCGTAGAAGTTTACTCAGTATCAACTGATACTCATTTCACTCATAAAGCATGGCACGATACGTCAGACACAATCGGTAAAATTACTTACCCAATGATTGGCGACCCAACTGGCCGTATTACTCGCAGCTTCGGTGTAATGATTGAAGAAGAAGGCCTAGCACTTCGTGGTACTTTTGTAATGAACCCTGAGGGCGAAATCAAAGTAATCGAAACTCACGATTTAGGTATTGGCCGTAGCGCTAAAGAGTTAGTACGTAAAGTACAGGCTGCACAATACATTGCAACTCACGACGGTGAAGTTTGTCCTGCATCTTGGCAGCCAGGTGAAGACACACTTGCTCCTTCACTAGACCTAGTTGGTAAAATCTAAGTATAGATTTACCTCTACTATAAGGGCAGGCAACTGCCCTTAAACCAATAAATATTCGTTTATTGGTGCCTCCTATCTCAATTTGATAATTAAGCACATGCGTTTATTGGCATGGGAGGCTTGCTGTTTAAATTTTCCTAAAAAGGGTTAAGCCATGTTAGATAACAACATTAAAAATCAATTAAAAAGCCATTTTGAATCGCTTACTCAACCTGTTGAGCTGCTTATTGCCTTGGATGACAGCAAAAAATCAGCAGAAGTTGAAAGCTTAGCAAACGACTTAGCATCATTAAGCGATAAGTTTACGGTAGTTACCAACCCTGATACCAGCGCACGACGCCCGTCTATGGTTGTACATTCACCGGTTAAAAACACCCACATTACGTTTGCAGGCGTACCGATGGGACACGAATTTACAAGTTTAGTGTTGGCGCTTTTACATACTGGCGGACATGCAAGTAAAGCAAAAAGCGAAGACATTGAACAAATACAATCACTTGATCAAGAACTTAATTTTGAAATCTACATTAGCTTGAGTTGCCAAACGTGCCCACAAGTAGTGCAGGCGCTAAACACAATGGCTGCGACTAATAGCAAAATTAAAGCAACAATGATTGACGGCGCACTATTTCAAGAGGAAGTAGAAGAGCGCAACATTTTAGCAGTACCGGCTGTTTATTTAAATGGCGAACCATTTAGCCAAGGTGCATTAAGCCTAACTGACATATTAAACAAAGTAGACAGTAAAGGTGCAGCACGCCAAGCTGCGGCACTTAGCGAAAAAGACGAATTTGACGTATTAGTAGTAGGTGGCGGACCTGCCGGTGCATCAGCTGCAATTTATTCTGCACGTAAAGGGTTAAATACCGGTATTGTTGCAGAGCGATTTGGTGGGCAAGTTGCTGACACATTAGCTATTGAAAACTTTATATCGGTTAAAGCCACTGAAGGTCCTAAGCTTGTTGCACAGCTTGAAGAGCATGTGAAAGAGTACGATGTTGATGTAATGCATAACCAACGTGCTGCAGGGCTTGAACGCGTTAATAACAAATACGAAATTACGCTTGAAAACGGGGCTACTTTAAAAGCTAAATCGCTAGTTTTAGCAACCGGTGCACGCTGGCGCGAAATGAACGTACCCGGTGAGCAAGAGTACCGCGGACACGGTGTAGCGTACTGCCCGCATTGTGACGGCCCCTTATTTAAAGGTAAGCCTGTAGCTGTAATTGGCGGTGGTAACTCTGGTATTGAAGCCGCAATCGATTTAGCAAATATTGTTGAGCACGTAACAGTGCTTGAGTTTGCAGATACACTACGCGCCGATGAAGTACTTATTCGCAAAGCAAACAGCTTAAATAATATTACTATTATTAAAAACGCCCAAACTACAGAAGTACTTGGCGATGGTAAAAAAGTGACAGGACTTACTTACACAGACCGAGTAACAGGTGATAGTAAGGCACTTACTTTAGCGGGTATTTTTGTTCAAATAGGCTTAATACCTAACACTGAGTGGTTAAAAATTAGTGACTTAGAGTTAAGTAAATTTGGTGAAATATTAGTTGATGCAAAAGGTGCTACGTCATTACCTGGTGTTTATGGCGCAGGTGATGCAACAAATACCCCATTTAAGCAAATTATTATTGCCATGGGCAGTGGCGCAACAGCAAGTTTAGGTGCTTTTGATTACTTAATTCGCAACAGCGAAGAAAGCGAGCAAGACAAAACAGCTGCTTAGACTGTAAAACCCTCTCTTGATATAACAGCAAGGTACACCCAAAGCTGTTTGTTAACCCAAGCCGCCCTCTCCAAAGGCGGCTTTTTTAGTACTTTAAATAATAGAATTAATCACAGCCGCCAGAACCTCCACCGCAATCATTATTAGAATGTGAGTTATTACTAGAATAAATTGAAGAGTCACTGCTGGTGTAAGTTGAAGAGCCACGTGATGCTTTACCACTGATAAACGTAACTAATAGCAATACGCCTGATACAATAACCACCGTTATTGATGAACTCCATTGCTCAGTGGAAATGCCTTTAAATATGGCTAAACACAGTACAGTAAAGAGTAATGTTCTTATTATATTTTTCATTTTATACCCTAGTTAAAGGAGTTAACTTTAGCTGTATGTTCTAAGGCATTAGATACTGCTTTTTCGATATGCGGCAGCTTAAATGGTTTAGAAACAAACATATCCATTCCGGCTTGCTGGCAAGCTAGTTTATCTTGCGACGATGTATTAGCAGTTAGCGCTACGATATAAGTTGCCTCTTTAGTACAAATATTTTGACTACGCAGCTCTTTAGTTGCTTCAAAGCCATCAAGAATTGGCATAATACAATCCATAAAAATGAGATCGTAATGCTTTTGCTTACATTTGAATATGGCGTCTTGGCCGTCAATGGCTGTATCTGCTTTTACGTTAAGTTTATCGAGTGAAGCATCTAAAACCCGGCGGTTAATATCGTTGTCATCAACAATTAGCACAGACAGTAAATGGCTATTTAGCTCAATTTTAGATTTAATGTCATCAAGCACTTGCTCTTTTCCAAGTGCTAACGGAATACTTATATTAAATCTAGAGCCTTTAGCTATTTCACTCGACACGTTAATAGAGCCGCCCATGTATTCAACCAGCTCTTTAATTATCGCAAGGCCAAGCCCTGTTCCCCCTTTGTTATTTTTAGCATCTACTTCTTGCGTAAAGGGGGAAAATAACGATTCTAAAAATGACGGGGTCATGCCTCGCCCCGAATCGGTTACAGTAATGGCAAGAGTTAAAGCGTTATTACTATTAATCACTTCTGTTTTGAGTTTTACAAAGCCTTGCTCGGTAAATTTTAATGCGTTACTTAATAAGTTGGAGGTGATTTGGCTAAGGCGAGTACTGTCACAAAATGCCCAGCAGGTATTAGGTATATTGTTTTCGATAACCAATTCTACCGAAGTATCTTTAAATAAAGGCGTGTAAAGTGAAGCTAAGTCGCTAAATATGGTTTTTAAAAGTACATCAGTGGGCTCTAATTTAAGTTCGCCATGGTTTATTTTAGAAAAATCGAGTACTTCGTTAATTATGTTCAAAAGTATATCGGCGCTTCTAAGCGCTATTTTAATTTTTTCATCTCGTTTTTGCGTATTTTGTTCATCAATTAGCGTAGTGAGCATACCTGTGATGCCGTTGAGTGGCGTACGAAGTTCGTGGCTAATTTTAGCAAATAGCATGCTTCTGTCTTCGAGCATGCGTTCAGCTTCGGCTTTTTTTTCTTTAAGCGCTTCTCTAAGTAAAATGGACTCTGTTATGTCTTGAAAGGTACCAAACAGCCTAACGCACTTACCATCAATGAATTCAGCTTCTCCAAAGGTTGCAATCCAAACATGCTGATTTTTAGCTGTTATTATTTCAAGCTCTAAATTCCATTTACTTCCTTTAGTTACTGCATCCTCAACCGCTTTGTTGATGGCATCTCTGCTTTTACCTTCTTTATAAAATTCAATAGCAGTATCGATGATTGGCTGGTAGTCGTCTGCTACTTGGTGGATACGCCTAGTTTGTTTACTCCAATATACTTTGTTTTCGACTAGGTCTACTTCCCAAGTGCCAATATTAGCGACACTTTCAAGCTTGGAGAGGGTGTGACTATTTTTTAAAAGTTGTTCTTTTGTATCTATTTTTGCAAATTCTGATCCTAACCATTGAGCAAATAACTCAATGTAGTCGTATGCTTCGTCGCTAAACGCAGATGAGTCGTTAGGTGATGAAAAATTAACAGTACCGAAAATTTTTCCGCCTACTTTTATTGGCGCACCGATATAAGACTCTAACTGAAAATTAAGGTAGCAGGGGTGGTTTGCAATACTACTTTGCGACGCTTTATGAAAAGCTAATGCGGAGCCTGCGCCCAACGTATGAACGCAATATGTGCCGTCTAAATCAAACTGAGTACCAGGTGTTAACGAATTGTCGGGTGTTATGGCATAAAGCACGGTGTAACAGTCAGTTTCAACTTTGCTGATGATTGCAATATCAAGATTGAAAACTTCGAGGCCAAAATTTAATAAGCTTTTTATTTTGTTATCAAAGTTTAATGCTTGATCAGAGACAATATCGTGAAAACGTCTTAAAAAATTCAACGTACTTACCTTTTTTGTTTTTATTGCTACACCCGTTTGTCGGCAGGGGCGGTGTTTTCTTTATTAGTTTAGCATTATTAAAAAGCTCAAACTGATGTTTTACATGTAAGTTAGCTTTAAGCAGATGTTTTAACGCATAAATAAATTAAGCTGCTTTGATATAGCTTAGCTTATTTTTATAGTTTAACTACGTAAATGCCAATTTGAACTTTAAGTGCATATTGGCTGGGGCTTATTAAATTGTCTTGCTCATGAATAAAGTGCAGCGAACTGCACTTAATTTTTTAATAGGTTGAATTGGGCGTGTATTCAGGGTTTATATCGCCACCTACTTCCTCTGGGTCTACATCGTTAATTAACAGCGTTTCGCGAACGGCTTCAATATGGTCAAGGACTGTTTGATACCGCTCCCCGTATTCATATTTAGTAACTTCGATAGCTTGCGGCATATAAGTAAATGCAATTTTAAGTGCGTGTAGGGCTTCTGGGTTCATTTTCTCGCTCATGGGAGTCCTTAATTTAAACGTAAGCTAGGTTAGTAAAATAACACCAAATACAGTGCGCTCGCAAAGCTTAAACAATAAATGCTCACAACTAATCAATCGGCTGGCTTACATCTATTCCCCACTATTTAAAGCCCCTAAATAGTAATGCATTCAATGACTGTAAAAACTTAATACCAAGCGTAAGATTTTATTATTAAACAAAAAACTTTTGAAAAGCGCAGATTAAATTTGTTTAAAATATTGCTTTAATTTACAAATGCGCAATATAATACAAACAATTGTTATTTGTATATACTGCTTGGGTGTATGTAAACCGCTAATTGAGCTTAAAAATGAAAACTAAAAAAACCTTTAGTGCTACTAAGCGCCGCCATATTATGGCGTGTTTACTCGCACTTATTACTGCAACTGTGATGGTTTCAGGCATGACAACCTATTTGCCTTTACAAATGAGTGAGCAAATTTTACTACCCATTTTATTGTTTCCTATTATTTGGGTTGGGTTGTTTATTTATGCCTACATAGCAGAAAAAGCATGGCATCCGTTACTTGTAATGACAATATTATGTGCGGTGCATGGGGCATTGAGTTATTTAGCGTTAGCGCAGGGGCAAGGATGAAATCAATTACATTAAAAAAGCTATTTTTATTACACAGCTGGGTAGGTGTAGTTACCGCCATATTATTATTTATTGTGGCTTTTACGGGCGCGCTAGCAGTGCTTGCTAGGCCTGAACTTAAAATTTGGGCCAACCAATCGCTGCAACAAGCTCAGCAAATTCCAAATGCAAAAATTACCGAATTGGTGAATATGTATCATAAAAAAGTGCCTGAAGCATTTGGTGAAAATATTCATGTATTTATGCCAACAGGTCATAACTTTCATTTATTAGCTTTAGTGTTTGAGTCTCATCACGGAGATGAGCAATACCAGCAAGAGGTGCTGCGTGCATTTGAGTTTAACCCTCATAGTTTAGAGTTGGTAAATACGTATTACGGGCCGAGTAAAGCTTACTATGCAAATAAAAAAACTGATGCAGCAAGCTATATTGGAGAGTTTCATGCCGATTTACACTTAGGGCGCCCGATAGGACTTATATTAACTGGGTTTTTAGGCTTAACATTATTAGTGAGCACAGTGACAGGCTTGTTTATTCATCGTAAATTGATTAAAGAAATGTTTTCGTTTAGGTGGCGCAAAGGATTTGATGTAACCATAAGTGATGGCCATAAAGTAATGGGTATTTGGGGCAGTATTTTTAATATTGTTATTGGTTTTAGTGGGGCTTTTTTAGGGCTCGCTACCGTTATTTTACTGCCAGCCGCTGCGTTTGTAAGTTTTGGTGGTGATCAGGATAAGTTAATTGAAACCTTTACCGCTATCCCCGAGCCGGTTATTAGCACCGTACATCAACCAACAAATATTTCGGGTATTTTAACCGACGCTCAGCAGCGCTTTCCTGATGCAGTTATTTTAGACGCTACGGTTATGGCGCACAACGATGCAAATGCACAGGTGTATTTACGTCTATTAGGCGGGGAGGCTGTTGCCTCGCAGCTGCTGCATTACAGCGGTAACGGTGATTATGTTACTTCAATGAGTAGCTTTGGCGATATAGCAGGAATATCAATAAAAGTGATAGAAATACTATTCCCGCTGCACTTTGGTAATTTTGCAGGCCTGTTTGTAAAAATGCTTTGGGTATTGCTAGGGCTAAGCTGTGCTCTTATGCCGCTTTCAGGCATGATGATGTGGCTGGCCAAACGTACTCGTAGCAGTAACCCAACACTTAGTCAGTTAGCTTACTCTAGGTGGAACAGGTTAATTATAGGCAGCTGTGGCGGATTAGTGTTAGCTTGTTTTGTGTTATTTCCGGTGCAAATAATTTTAAATTTTGCGGTAGAAGGAGCAAAGCATAATGCTTATTTTGGCCCTGTATTTTTTTACAGCTGGCTGATGTGGATAGTGACCGCTCTGTTTTGGGTAAATCATAAACGCTATTTTAGAGTAACACTATTACTGTGTGGGCTTGCGCTTATTAGTGTTTTACCGCTAAACATGTTGTTGGGCGTTAATAATGTACTTAATCTTAATAGCGTATTAGTAGCCGTAACAGATGTATGCTTTTTATTTGTAGGTGCAGTGTGTATATGGGGGGTTATAAAAACAAGCCCAGAACATAAAGTAGCTATAGGAGTAGAAGCCGTATGAACACACTATTAAGTTTAGCAGCGTTAATATGTTTGTTTTTAGCGTTACTTGTATTACGTAACACTCGTATAGTTCAAGGTGCCAAATGGGGGCTGCTATGTATATTTACGTTTAGTGGCGCGTTATGTTTTGTTGGTGTGTATGGTGTTATAGGCGGCATTGTATGTGCGCTTAGTGCACTAATGGTTATAGGGTTATTTATAGCTATTGCTATGGGTAAACACCAAGCTTAAGTTAAAAACGCTTTAGCAGCATCAATTCCCATTTTATAACCATTATTTAGCAGGTTAACGTTTTTAGTGGTACGGCCCACTTTAAATTGGGGCGGTGGCGCAATTATATTTATTTTGCAATCAGCTGGTGGGGCGTTAATAAAATCAATGCTTTTGTTGTAAACGTTAGCCCTATTAATTGAACTGGTAATGAGTGCAGGGTAATTTTTATAAAGCTTTTTTGTAAACCAATGCGACTTACTGGGCTTTTTTCTGTAGCCCAGTGGCTGAGACAACACCACAGTAATTTCTTTTGCGCCCATTTCATAGGCTTTTATAACGGGGATTGAGTCGGCTACACCGCCGTCTGTCATAGGTTCATTATTAATTACAGGGTAATCGCGATACGCAATTGGAATAGCGCAAGAAGCTTTGAGTTGTTCAACCATTTCGCTGCTTGTGGCTTTTAAATAATGGGCTTTGCCGGTATTAATTGCAGTAGATACAATATAAAACTCGTGGGGTGTTTGCTCAAATACCTGGGTATTAAGTGGTATTTCTTCAATTGTGGCTTGCCATAGCCAATCTAAATCAAATAAATGACCCCCTTTAATAAATCGCGGCAAATTTATAAATTCAGGCCTGCATGAAAAATCGGTAATAACTCTATAGTTTCGTTTGGGTTGTTGGCACAAGTATGCGGCAACGTTAGTTGCACCTGCAGATACCCCAAAATAATTGCTAAAAGGCTGGTAATTTTGCGTTAAAAATTCATCAAGCACGCCAGCGGCAAAAATACCGCGCATTGCGCCGCCTTCAACAACTAAAGAATGTATATTGTTATTATTAATCATACTAATAGTCTCCTTGCTTTGATATTAACAATTAACAACTGAAAGAGCGATAGGAGCTGCTGTTTATTTGGGTATATAGTTAGCTAAACAATCGGTGAGTTTAAATCGGTATAATCAATTAACTTTTAAATGCGCTAATAGTTTTAAGCAGTTATTAAACAAGCGCATTTAAAGTGCACAAACGGGTATAAATTATATTTAAAGTGCTTAGTATGATCGCCTACTACAGCTATATCTGGTAAAGTTTTGCAATTATAAGGTTTTGTTAATAGTACAGAATAGTTATTTATGATTGACTCAAATGTGACCGTATTTAGTGATGTTCAAAATAAACTAGGGGAAAGCCCACTTTGGCACCCGTTATTAAATACGCTTTTTTGGGTAGATATTAAGCAAAGCTTATTACTGAGTAAGTCATTGTCTTCATCTGTGACTACGCAAACAGCAATGCCCGATACACTAAGCGCAATAGCGTGGCTTGATAAATCACACCTGTTATTAAGTACCGATACGGGTATTTATAAATACCACATAAAAACTAACATTCGAATAACACTTACTCTTTTAGAAGACACACAGTTAACTAGGCGCTCTAATGATGGCCGAGCCGACCCATGGGGTGGCTTTTGGTTAAGCACCATGGATAAAAACGCCTCAGCCGGGCAAGGTAAAATTTATCGGTTTTATAAAAGCCAATTAACGTGTGTAGTTGAAGGTTTAAGTATTCCCAATGGTTTATGTTTTGACAAAGCACGCGCTCGAGCATATTACTGCGACTCAAAAACCAGCTGTATTTATTTTTTAACCGTGAACGAGCACACCGGTGAACCTAATTTAGCAAAAAACATATTTTATCAATTTGAAAATACTAACGTAGACCCTGACGGTTGCGTGGTCGATACTATTGGTAACTTATGGCTAGCTGTGTGGAATATGGGCTGTGTTATGTGTTTATCACCAAAGGGAAAGTTAATTAAAACAATTAAACTTGCGGCAAATAAACCTACCAGTGTTGCTTTTGGAGGCAATAAAGCACAGTACTTGTTTATAACTTCAGCAAGCGAAGATACAAACACACACCAAAATCAACAAGGGAACGTTTTTAAAATAACAGGTATAAAAAACGGGCAGTTTGAGCCGCCCGTTGTTATATGATCAAGCAAATTTTATAAAGTGGGAGTGACCCACATAACACCTACCTCTTTTTTTATTACCATTACCTCAGTACCGGCACTGATTGGTTGCTTGCTTTTTAGGTGCCAGTTAATGCCTGAGTATTGATATAAAACTTCACTCTGTGGTGATAAATCGGTTTGTAGAATAAAAGTAAGTTCAGCAAAGTCACTATTTATCTGTTTCTTATCAACATGTTCCTGCATACGCTTAAGTGGCTTCCATAATACAAGCGCTAAACTAGTGGTGGCGATTGTATTACTCCAAAGTGCAGTAGGTAGGGTATCTGGTAAGATACCCATTGACATCATAAGACCGGTTGAGAACAATGAGAGGCCTAAAAAAAGCAGAATAATTGTAGAAAGTCCTAATACTGCTACTTCAATAATTAATGCAATTATACCGAACACCATAAGCGCTTGAGGTAAGTTTTGCGTAATTAGCTCCATATTTACTCCTGGTGTTACTTAACTTCTGCTTTATTGAAATTTCTGGTTTTTATTTAATGTATTAATGATGGACATACCTTGAGCTACTAACGAGCTAGCATCCGTAGCGTTATCAGGTAAGAGTACAACAGAAGACTCTTTAGCAATCGCTTCTTTAGCGGCTATCGCTTTTGTTGCGAGGTCGAGTTGAATTGCTTTTTGACCTTGCTCAGTATCTGCGGCGGCACCTACCTCTCGAAGTGCATCAGCTTGTGCTTCCGCTACAGCAATAATTGCTTTTGCTTCACCTTCTGCACGAAGTATTTGCTCTGCTTTTTCTGCCTCAGCAGCGAGTACTTGCGCTTGTTTTTTACCTTCAGCTACATTGATATTTGCTTGGCGATCGCCTTCAGATTCTAATATTTGTGCTCGTTTAACCCGTTCAGCCTTCATTTGTGCTTCCATAGCTTCCATTACAGACTGTGGTGGAACAATATCTTTTATTTCATAACGAAGAACTTGGATACCCCAAGGTTCTGCAGCTTGGTTTATTGCTGCAACAATATTTGTATTTAATAAATCTCGTTCTTCAAATGTTTTGTCTAATTCCATTTTACCCAATTCAGAACGCATTGTAGTTTGCGAAAGTTGTGTTACAGCAAATACATAGTCATCTACACCATATGTAGCTTTGTATGGGTCTAGGACACGAAAGTACAGCACGCCATCAACGATAAGCGATATGTTATCTTTAGTAATAGCTGACTGAGATGGAACATCTTGCGCTTGCTCTTTTAAACTACGGTCAGCGGCTATGCGATCTATAAATGGTACAATAAAATTAAGGCCAGCCTCTTTGGTCGATTGGTACTTACCAAAACGTTCAATCAGCCAAGCTCGATTCTGAGGAACAAATTTAACACTGCTTTTTAAAAGAACAATTACAAAAATAAGTAAAAATGCTTCAACAGTAAATACCATATTAAGTATTTGAGTGATTGGGTCCATCTAAAAATTCCTTATAGTAATTAGTGGCTGAGTGGTTGTATTGTTTATAATTTCAGCTTGTATAGATTATCACTACTTAATTTTTCGCACCAGTGAAAGTGTATTTTATGAACTGCTATTATATTGGCATACTTTATTACGGCCAGTTTCCTTCGCTTGGTATAGTGCTTTGTCGGCACGGTTTATAAAACATTGTGGAGTGGTGTTTTTATCCGGTGTTATGCAATAGTACCCAATGCTTAATGTAAGTAGTTTCTCTATAGATGAGCTTTTATGTGTAATAGCAGCATCTTTAATTGCTTGTTGAATAAGCGCTGTAAATTGATGGCAGTGCTCTGCATTTGTTGATGGGAGAATAATCGCAAATTCCTCTCCGCCGTATCGAGCTGCCAAATCGCCCTGACGACGGCATTGCGACTGCAAAGCGTTCGCTACTTTAATTAAAGCTTCATCTCCTTGTTGGTGACCATAGCTGTCGTTGTAATTTTTAAAAAAGTCTATATCGCATATTATTAAGCTTAAAGGTTGGTTTGACCTTGCGCAGCGCTTTATTTCACACTCGAGTGTAAGGTCAAAGCAGCGTCTGTTAGCGATATTAGTTAGGCTGTCGGTGTTTACCAACTCGTTTAATTTTTGATTTGCAGTAATGAGTTGTAATTGAATTGATTGCAGCTCAGCTTTATAGCTGAGGTTTTTAAGTGCATTAGCAATGATTTCTCCAACAAGTTTTAGGCGTATCAAATCTCTTTCTGACCAGCGGCGTTTTTGTTCAACACAATCGCAGCCTATAAATCCAATAAGTTTGTTATCAAATCGAAGGCCAATACATAAAACAGACTTAATTTTTTGTAATTTAAATTCTCGCTTTTCTGCTCTTGCTTGTTCTGGTAAATCATTCACATCATTTGTTTTAAAAAGATGCGCGGTGTTCATTAAACTAAAAAAATATGGCAGTTCTGACTTGGGTAAGTTTTGTAAACGCGCTTTAAATGGTTTAATCCCTTTATTAACCCACTCATGGGTATTTGAAATGGTGGTGTTTTCATCATTAAAAGTAAAAATATAGGCGCGATCAGCATTACACACCGTCCCAATAGCACACAAAGCGTGTTCAATATATTGGTCCACCTTATCATTTTGAATATCGATTAAATCAGTGGAAATCTCAGAGATGATTTTGTCAAAATTACTATCTGTACTTTCATCACGCTCAACCGCTTCTAAACTCACTAATGAGAGTGTTTTAGAAAAGCGTACAAGCTTAATTTTTTGCAAATACTGCTCATTATCTACTTCTACTATGACCCGGGCGCTAGAGTTTGGTGTTATATAAGTACTAAATAATTCGTCAATACTGACACTTATTTTACTTAGTGGATTTATAAATGTGACATTACTAAATGCATTTCTGCTTAGATGATGTTGATCATTTATCCCCAACAGTTTTTGCGCGGGGGTATTTAAGCTTAGGCTTTGTGTTTCGCTATTACATAAAATAATAGGGCAGGGAAACGCTTTTACTGTATCCCAAAAGTGTGCAGCTGAGTTTAAACTCACTATTTATAAACCTCAAATAACTGTTTCGACAATATTTTTATCTTATTAAATACTTTTAGTACAGTTTTGTGATTTTTACTAAGTTTTTGATGCGTAAAAAGCTGCAACGTATTATAATTTGATACTCTATATCATTACTCTTCCCTTATTAAGTCAAACACAGGCTTTATTGTTGCTTTAAGTATAGGTTGTTCACGCTTTTCATGACAGAAATCACGACACACGAGGCTTCGCGCCGCCGTTTATTAATAGCGCTGTCTATTACATGTTCGTTTATGGTTATTCAGTTAATTGGCGCATATTACGCTAATTCACTCGCAGTACTGGCTGATGCAGGGCATTTATTTGTACATAATAGCTCACTTTTTATTGCGCTTATTGCATCGAGCTTAGCAATACATTTTGCTAAAACTTATAACGATGGACATCAGCGCGCAGAGCTAATAGGTGGATTGATAAATGGCGTATTATATTTAGCAATCAGCCTCGTTATTTTATATGAAGGTGTTGATCGTATTTCCCATCATAACGATGGCCATGACCTAGCTATCAATAGCTTTTTAATGTCGAGTATTGCCTCTGTTGGTTTTTTATTTCATGGTGCTGCTGCATGGGTGTTATATAAAGGGCGAAAAGCGAGTATTAATGTTTACGCGGTGTTTTTACATTCGTTCTTCGACATTCTATCTACAATTTCTACCTTTATAGCAGGCGTACTTATATACCTAACTGATTGGAATATTATTGATATTCTTTCAAGTATGCTTATTGCCTCGTTTGTTTTATTTACTGGTCTTAAAGTTATTTCTAGCTGCATTAAAGGGCTTTTTGCGAGCAATGCAAAATTACCTAAAGTGAGTGATATTGAAGCCGCTATTACTAAAATGGAGCATGTACATAACGTACATAACGTGACTGTAGTTAGAAAAGATGAAGCTGTAGTAGTTGGTGCTCATGTTGTATTAAAACAGCATTGTACGATTGAAAAACACGACGAAGCATGCCGACAAAAAGTCGAAAAGCTTCTTGCTGGGCGCTTTAATGTTAAAAGTAGCGTGTTGCAAATTGAAAGCCATGACTCTCATCACGTTCATAGTTAGGCTGATTACTCTTTAATTAGCCTACTTATTTGAGCGAGTGTATTTTCATTTTGCAGTTGCTCAGCGCGCATCGGCTTTGCAAAATAATACCCTTGTAGAACGTGACACCCTAGATTAGCTAAAAATGCTTTTTGCTGGTGGGTTTCTACACCTTCAGCAATGCAGTATAAATCTAGGTTTTGCGCTAAGGTGTAAATTGTTTTTACAATAGACTCATCGCCTTTGTCGGCGCCTATATTATTTACAAAACTTTGGTCGATTTTTATTACATCAATCGGAAATTGACTCAAATAGGTGAGCGATGAATACCCCGTTCCAAAATCGTCGAGTAGTAACTTAAACCCTGCCGCTTTTAGCTTTTTCAGCTGTTTTGCAGCTTTATGCTTATCTTCAAGTAAAATATTTTCGGTGATCTCTAACCTTAATTGAACGGGGGTTACATTATGTTTAGCGAGTATTTCTATAAGTCTATTGGCTATATTTGCGCGCAAAATATGTTTAGGTGATAAGTTTAACGAAATATAAAAACGAGGGTTTGCACTAAGTGTTGGGGCAAGTTCAACCAAGGCACGGTTAAGGGCTTGCTCTGTGAGTGTTTCTATTAATCCTGTTTCTTCGGCAATGGGTATAAATAACGCAGGCGATACAAATTGCGTTTTATTTTCCCAGCGCATGAGTAACTCTACACCGTTTATAGTTTGCGCTTGGGTATCAACAATTGGCTGATAATGATTAAACAATAACTGATCACGCGTTGCATCTTTTAAGTCATTTTCTAAAATCAATTTTTGTTTTATTTTTTCATTCATTGACTCATTAAAAAACTTATAACCGTTTCTGCCGGCTTGCTTTGCATGCATCATTGCTACGTCGGCATTTCTTATTAAAATATCTGTGGTGGTTGCGTCGTCAGGAAATAAGGCAACCCCGATACTCGCAGAAATATTAATTGAGAAATCTTCAATGGTTACTTTATTAGCAAGTTCATCGCTCAATTTATTAACTGTTTCTTTAAGGAATGTTAGTTCAGTAACCTGTTCAATCAATACTAAAAACTCGTCGCCACTTTGACGGCCTAACAACGTTTTATTGGGCAGTATGGCATTCACTCTTTGGGTTATATTACACAGAAGCTGGTCGCCTACGGCGTGACCAAATGTATCATTAACCGGTTTAAACTTATCTAGATCAATAAAGAGTAATGCGCAGTGAGCATTATTTTTTTGTGCATTTTTAATGGCTTTACTGATGTTTTGATACATTAAGCTGCGGTTAGGTAAGTGCGTTAAAGGGTCGTAATTGGCTAAATAACGCAGCTCATTTTCGGCCTTTTTTTGCTCTGTTAAATCTGAAATAACAATAACATAGTAACTAATGGCATCGTCATCGCGTGTGATGGCTGTTGCACTGATATGTACAGGGTGATTTTGACTAAGGTTGGTTTTTATATATGTGTCAGTGCGCCAGTTTTCTCGGGGTTTGAGAGACCTTAAAGTGTGCGCTATTTGTTTACATTGCGTCTTGCCTATCGCTTTTAAAAATACCTTTGTACTTAACGCAGAATCGTTTTTATAAGAGAAGGTTTTAATAAAGCTATTATTCGCCGAAAAAGGCAGCATGTTATTATCTAATATAAGAAGCCAGTCGTTTATTTGGCCAAATGCTTCACCTAAAATACTGGCTTGCTGCTCATTAGCCCGCTGCTCGGTAATATTTGTATAAATACCTGATACATATAAAGGCGTTTGTGTATCTTCATCTAAAATAACTTGCCCAAGGTCTTGGTACCACAACCAATGCCCTTGCTGATGCTGCAAACGATAAGTTGCTTGCCAATGTGTAGTCTCAGTTTGCTGTAAATCCCCGAGCCAATATGCTTCTATTCTTGGCCTGTCTTCGGGGTGAATCAACGCGAGATAGCGGTTAATAGGAATACGGGGAGGTAGGTTGGTATAGCCTAGCTCTTCTCCTCGGTTAGTATTTACGGTGTCGTCTTTATAGTGATAATCCCAAATTCCACTTTTATTGTTACTTAAAGCAAGCTCAGTTTGTTTTTGAGATTGTAGTGTTTCGTAGTGAGCATGGGCTATCGCAATTTGTCGGCTGCGGTACTGCCAAAAAATTAAGCATAAAATAGATAACGTTATTAAAAAGTATGCCGTGTACGCATAAGGTGAAAACCAAGCAGCATGTTTAACTTCAAACTCTATAGATGTAGGCTCTGACATTTTTTTATCATTTAAGTTATATGATTGAGCACTCAGCGTGTAAGTACCAGGCTGCAACTTGGTAAAAAATATCTTGTTTGAGGTGAGGTTGTTGTAATTCAGTGGTGTTGGCCCCTCTAAAGTTACTCTATAGCGTGTGTTATTAATATTATTAAAGTCGAAGTTCGAAAAACTAAATTCTAAACCCATATCATCGTTATTTAATATTAACGGCTCAATATTAAACTTATCGGGAAAATATTTTAAGTCTTTTGAAAGCAAGGTTACGTTAGTAATGTGTGTATTAACCACCATGTTGCTGGCATTGTTAGTAAACTCTTTTGGATCAATAGATACTGTGCCATAGCTGGTGCCAAACATTAATTTTTGGTTATTGAGTTTAATGGCACCTAATGGCGTGAACTGGTTCACTGCAAGGCCGTCTTTTACAGTAAAGGCTCTAAGAGACTGTGTGCTTATGTCAATTCGGTACAAGCCATTTTTACTACTAAACCAAATATTGCCATATTGGTCTGGCTCAAATGCATAAATAGATTCGGTTTGTAGCCCTTTACCAATATTAAAATGATATTTTTTTTCGTAGCTTTTGGCATTAAGCCCAACTAAACCTTCGCTCGTTGTTGCTAGCCATAAAGTATTGTTATTATCTATAATCCAATTTTCTACCGTGTGGTAATTTTTGTCATTACTTTTAGCCGTTTGGTAAATTTGTGTTAGCTTGCCCGAGGCTTCGTTATAGCGATAAAAGTGTGAGGAAGTACTTAGCAATAACTCATTTGGGTGTGAGGACAACGGCTTATGAAATGTGTAGGCTTTTAACGGGTCTGTGTGCGCTTTCAAATCTTTAATAACACGTGTTACGCCTGATTTTCCATCGTAAATAAAAAAATTATCATCGGTGAAAAAGGCGAAGGTGTCATCGGCTATTTCGGCTAGGCCGTAAATATCAGTTTTATTATTAAAAGTACTGTTTAAATCTTTTTTTAAAACCTCTTTCCCAGAGTTTTTATCAAATAAAGTTAATTCGTAATAACGAACAAGCCACAAATAATCTGAGTTTTCGGTTAAATGTGCTTCGTGAATATCGTAAACGGCATGCTCTCCATACACCGCTTTTGGGTCATCAGATTTCAAAAAATAGAGTGTCTGGTTATTTTTATTATGTGCAAGTCCATTATCGGTGCCATACCAAATGGAGCCGTCTGTGTCTTGATATATGGTGTTTATAAAGTTATTTTCAGGTAGGGTGGTTTTTTCAAATCGCCTGGTATGAATAGACCAAGTTAAAGCACCTTGAGTACGGGAAGCGAGCCAAAAAACCCCCGTTTTATCAACCATTACATCATTTATGGTATTTTCAGTAATGTTGTATTTACTTTGATCAAAGCTAAGTACTAACTCGGTTTTGTTATCTGCTCTGTAATATTCGAAAAGACCTTGTTCGGTGGCTATAAATTCTCCATAAGGCGTGTTTACGTAATCCCAAATGTTATAGCTTGGTATAATATTAATTGCAGTGTTTTTGTAATCTAAAGTGTGATTATTATCATAGCCAATTAAGTACATACCCTCTACCGTACCAACAAGTAAACCCATCTCTTTATCAATAGCTAAAAACTTGACGTTATTATTATCGGCGTTTTGATTATGGGGTTGCTGCAGAGCAAGTTTTAACAACTCACTGGTTGTTAAACCATACTGATAAAGCCCTTCATGAGTCCCCAGATAAAGGTTGTTATTAACGTACTCAAAACTTCTAATTATACTTTCATGTTCAAGCTTAATTACTTGGCTAAAGGCATTATTTTTTAAATTAAATGAATAAACACTGTTTAATATTGCAAAGAATAAGGTGTCGTCGTGTTGAATAACCGTTTCAATGGGAGCAAAACGCGTATCCTCGTGAGATAAACTGCCGGTGTATACTTGTTGTGTGTTTAACGTACTTGGGTTTATTAAATAGGCACCTGCGCTTTCGGTAGAGACAAAAATATCGCCATTATGGGTTTTAAATAAAGTGACAATATAACTTTCATCAAGCGGAGTATTTACACCAAAGGGTTTAACAGTGTAACCATCAAAGCGGTTTAAACCTTGTGCTGTTGCTATCCAAATATAGCCAATATCGTCTTGTATAATTTGGGTAACATAGCTTTGCGACAGCCCTTCATCAGTTGAAATTCGTTGCAACTGTTGTGCATAGTTTGTAGTGGCAATAACACTGGTCGCATATAACATTAAACAAGTAGTAACGAGAACAAACAACTGACTTAAACGCACTAAATTACTCGCTCTAAAACAAATGACTATATTTTCTAAGTGCTAAATATAGCACATAAATTTACATTTGAATGACAAATAAAGAAAACTAAAATTAGTTGTTTTTAATGGGCTAAACTAAGCTTTCTAGTTATAAATAACGATTTACAAGAGTGTGTTCACACAATGAATAATTTAGATGCTCAGCAAAGTATGTTGCTTATTATTGATATTCAAACGAAGTTGTCACCTGCAATTAATAACTTTTCATCGTTATTAGATTGTGCGTTAAAACTAGTGCAAGGCAGCAATGTGCTCTCTATTCCAATTATGGTTACTGAGCAATACCCACAAGGTCTAGGTTTCACTCACCCTTTATTAAAAAAAGAACTCAACCTTAGCGCCTATTTTAATAAAACCCACTTTAGTGCGTGTAACGAACCTGAGTTTTTACAATCAATTACTGGTTATGAGCGCCCTGAAGTGGTAGTAATAGGTACGGAGGCGCATGTATGTGTATTACAAACGTGCTTAGATTTATTAGATAAGGGCTTTAAGGTGGTGATTGCCGCCGATGCTATAGGCTCTCGTAATAAGCGACATAAAAAAATAGCGATTGAACAAATGCGCGACGCGGGGGCAATTATTTCATCTGTAGAATCTATTATTTTTCAATGGACAAAAAAAGCGGCGACTTCTAAATTTAAAGAAATTTTAAAAATTATTAAATGAAGTCGTCTGAATATAATTTATAAATTAATTGCTTTGTTTTTTGCAATAGTGAGCTTGCAAGCAAATGTGTACGTACAAAGCTTAGTTTTATTTAATTTGAGCTCAGTTAAAGGTGTTTATGTCTAGTGTAAGCCGGTTATTTACTATTATTTTTAGTTTATTGTTTGTCGAATCAATAGGGATTGGGATTTACTTTGACACCCTGCAACAAGCATTTTTAGTAGGTTTACCGCTAGGCTTAGTGCCTATTTGGTTGCTCCGCACTCAAGCCGATAACCCTATAACAGGTCATGTTGTTGCAGCCGCAATAATGATGTTTTCGTTTTTACATATTCAGCAAGCGTACGGGCTTATAGAAGTACATTTTGAAATATTTATATTAATGGCGATGTTAATAATGTTTGTTAAATGGCAAGTGTTTATAACAGCCATTATTTTTGTAGCCATTCATCACTTAAGTTTTTATTACCTTCAAACCCAAGGTACGGGTTTTTATGTGTTTGACCCAGATAGGCTGGCTTTTACAACGGTACTTATTCACGCAGGATATGCTGTTGTTGAAGTGTTTGTTGCAGGCTACATTGCAAATACTTTACAGCAAGAGCGTAAAGCTGGGCAGTCTTTAACTAATGCAACAGAAGGGATAATGCAAGACCCCGAAAAAGTACAGCTTTCGCTGCGAGCAGACGACACTAATAGTAAATCTGTATCCGGTTTTAACACATTATTAGAGTATTTATCAGAAGTAATAAAGCAAGTACAAACCCAGTCACTTTCATTGCAAAGTAACTCACAAGAGTTAATAGGTGTTCATGATGAGCTTGCTTTAGGAGCACAGCAAAGAACACAGCAAACTAACGAAATTGCAGCCTCGGGTGCACAGGTTGCACAAGGCTTTAAGCTGGTAGAGGATGAAAGTGAAATTTTAAAGCAGCAAGTCGATAATATTACTAAAGCTGCAAATGATGCACTAAATGACGTAATGCAAAGTGATGCTAAAAGTACCGAATTACTAACTTTGCTCAACCATACCGAGGAGCAAATAAATCATTTGGTTGCAGCAGGCGATGTAATTTCAAGTTTACTTAATGAAATTTCGGGCATTGCAGAGCAAACAAATTTACTAGCGCTTAACGCCGCCATTGAAGCCGCTAGGGCAGGTGAGCACGGACGAGGTTTTGCAGTTGTAGCCGATGAAGTGCGCTCGCTTGCGACCAGCAGTAAAGCAACTACCGACAAAATTAGCTTAACGCTTAAAGACTTAGTTACTAACAGCAAAACCTCAACACAATCTATGAGCCAATGTGTAAATTTTGTGGTTGATTTAACGCACATTAGCACCGCAATGAAAGAAAATATAACCACAATGAGTGAGCAAATAAAAGCAGTAAGCCATAGCACTGACTCTGTAGCTCAAGTAGTTGCTGAGCAGGCTATTAATACCCAACAAATTGCATCAAGCACCGAGCAAATGCATCAAAATCAATATCAAGATACTCAAATTGTTGAACAGTTAACTGCAAAAGTACAAATGATAGACGTAAGTATTGATGTGCTAGAGCAAAGCATTGCGAAGTTTAAATAACAAGCAGTGCGTTATTATTGCGGTAGTTATTGTTTGGTTAGCGCTGACGGTTACAGGTTTGGTTTACTTTCAGTTAGGTCAGTTAAGCCCATTCGACCCTTATAAGGTACTTAACAAGCCTGGTTGGTTTAATAACTTTAAACAGCTTATTGAGTACCCGCAAAACAAATTTGCCACGCTAATTATTGTTACTGACCCCGACTGCGGGTGCACTAAACAAGCCGATCCCCATTTAAAGCAGCTGATAAGGTTTTCTAGTGAGCATAATATAGCAGTGATTAAAATTGAGCAGAGCCAAACGTTACAAACACTTGTACCGGCCACACCTGCTGCTGTAGTCCTAGATGAAGAAGGGCAATTTGTTTATGCAGGGCCTCTTTCAGAAGGGCTTGGCTGCGCGCAAGGCCGCGGTTTTGTTGAAACCGTTATTACCAACCTTGTAGCTGGCTTTAACAGCAAACTGTTACTTAACGACACAAAAGGATGTTATTGCACCGATAAAGTAAAAGATTAACATAGCAATTTTTATTATGTTAATCTTAAGTATATTCAGGTAGTTAACTTCGGCTTGATAAAAATTTTAAATACATAGAACAAAAACAATTGATAACCATTATTGTTTAGATTAATATGCATGCATTAAATGTAATCGAGGCGGTTTGTATTCATGTATATTTGTCTTTGTCATGGTGTGACAGATAAAAAAATTGAGCAAACAATTGACGATGGTGCAACCACCATGCGTGAATTAACTAAAGAGCTTAAAGTAGGCAGCCAATGCGGTAAGTGTTGTTGTTGTACTAAAAAGATCCTTAATCGTAAACTCATTGAAATTGCTGATATTACCGATCAAGTTGCGTAATTACACTTTAAAAAACTCATAAAAAAAGCAGCTTTATAGCTGCTTTTTTTGTGATCTAAATTTACCTTACAGTTGAGATTGTAAGTAGTTTTCAAGACCCGTATTTTGAATAAGTAATTGCTGAGTTTCTAGCCAGTCAATTTGCTCTTCTTGCTCATTCATAATGTTGTCTAATGCTTCACGGCTAATGTAGTCTTTTTTGCTTTCAGCAAGTTTAATTGCACTGCGTAAGTCGTCAATTGTATCAAGTTCAAAACTCATGTTAGCCGCAATCATTTCTTCGCTGTTTTCGCCAATACGTAAACGACCTAAATCTTGTAAATTAGGTAAGCCTTCTAAAAACAAAATACGTTCGATTAAACGATCAGCATTTTTCATTTTTTGAATTGAAACTTTGTAGTCTGCTTTATCTAACTGGCTAAAACCAAAGTCTTTAAACATACGTGCATGTAAAAAGTACTGATTAATACCAACAAGCTCATTAGCGAGTACTTTGTTTAAAGCTGCTATTACGTCTTTATCGCCTTTCATAGTATATGCTCCTTACTCGCCCATTTGCGCTTGGTGATAGTTTTGAGTACCAATTTTGTCTATTAGACCAAGTTGTTGCTCTAACCAGTAAACATGGTCTTCTTCAGTATCAAATAACAGTTTTTCTAGCACTTCGCGTGATTGATAATCTTGCTGTTCTTCACAAATAGCAATTACCTCTTTAACACATGCGACTACTTCTAGCTCAAGTGTTAAATCGTTTTGCATCATACTTTTTACGTCAGTACCAATTAATAAGTCACGACGCTTAGTCATGTTTGGTACGCCTTCTAAAAATAAAATACGTTTGATCAACCAATCAGCGTGATCTTTTTCTTCTTCCATTTCGTGGTTAAGGCGAACATATAATTTATCTAAACCCCAGTCATCGTACATGCGTGAGTGAATAAAATACTGATCTATTGCAGCTAACTCGTTGGCTAGCAAAGTATTAAATGCATCGATTACTTTTTGATTACCTTTCATGATAAATCACCTTAACTATTTTGAATTGAGCACAGTGTAGTTAAATTTATGCTTTTTGCAAGTTTTTCTATAAAAATCATTGTGTTACTATTGATTTTGATTCTTGTTTAAGTTTGCGTTAGTGCTTGGTTTATGAACAGTTTAGTGTTTGTGTTTAAACTACCAAAGTTACATCCATTTATGACGTTTAGCCCAAAAGTAAAAACCACTGACTATAAAAAAGCTTAGCGAAAACACGATTAAGAGCCATAAAAAGTTAACGATTGGCCCTGCAAAATTACCAGTATGGAATTTATATTTAAAATTCCAAGTTTGAGTAACAAAATTAGCTTTACTTGCATCATAAAAATCAAGGACCCTGGCCGTAAATGGATTCACCCATACCCAGCTATATGCGTGACTCTCACCCAGGTTTTGTATTCGAAGCGCTATAGGGTCTGTACTTTTTTTAGGTAAGTAAATGCGATATAAACTGCCATTAGGAAATACGCTAAGTGCATTGTTTATTGCGCTATCGTAGTCAATAGAGTTACCCGGTTGAGGCTCGATTTGTGGGGTTTTAGGCCTTTGCTCTATTTGCGAAAACATGGCGGTTTCCAAAACTAATTGAGTGGCATTCTTCCAATTAAATGCCATTCCAGTAAAAGCGATTAGTATCAGCGGTATTAAAACGTACACCCCAGCAACAGTATGTAGCTGATACATCAACACTCTAAATTTTGCTTTAGGTTTTATTGCGAGGCGTTTTAAACGATTTTTAGGCTTAACCCATAAATAAAAGCCTACTAACGCGTTTATTATTAATAGCAAAGCACAAATCGATACCCAATTTTTTAAAGGCTTATCGCCCTTGTCATTTTCAAGTAACAGCCAACGGTGTAAAGCAAGGGTAAACCCATAAAGCGTATCTGTACTTTCGTATCTGTAAATCACTTGGCCTGTGTAGGGGTTTACATTGGCATTTGTGCCATCTTGTAATCTAACTGGCCAGGCAGCGTTTACATTTTCTTGAGGCATATAACGTACTATTTTTGAATCCGTTTGTGCCTGTACTGTACTTATTAATGCACTTGGGTTTAGTACTGTACTCTTATTGCTAACTTGCCATTTGTCTGGCTGAAAATAATACTGAATATCATTAGCATAAATTAAAACAGCGCCAGTTAGGCTAAGTATGAGTAAAAATAGGCCGCTTATTAGTGCCAATAAAAGATGAATACGACGTAACCAGAGTTTCAAAATATCTCGCTGTGTAATAATGCTTTGATTGCGAATGATAATACACGCTTTTTTTAATTACATCGATTTTTAAATAAGTGAAAGTGAATTACCCACTTAATTTGTATTTGTTTGTTTTTTATAGGTATTAAGTGCAGTCTATTGCCAAAAACTTGCGGTTTTGAGGTTTTAGTGCATTAATGTAAGTAATTAAAAAAATGATAAACACGTTGTTGGGAAAAATATGGGTAATAGGCTTGGTACTAAAGCTTTATTGGGAAAAACACAGTCTGTAAGAAGTAAATTAGTTGTCGTTTTTTTGATCATAGCAATAGCCCCATTGTGTTTACTTACTTTACTAAGTTTGCAGCATGTCACTAAAACACTGCAAAAAAATGCTGATAATGAATTGTTAGGCTTAAGTGCCTTAAGCACTGACTTTACTCAAACGTGGTTTAGTGAGCGCATTAAAACTTTTAATCACTTTAAGCAGCGGATTGAAGACCAACCCCAAAAAAGCAAAGTACTTAGTTCTGAATTTGTAATGCAGCATGACTTTGTTAAACACGTTGAAATAATAAACTTAAATGACTCAACAGGAAATATTCCGCCTAGTAGCTTTGCAAGTTCTTTAACCCAGCAAATGATAAAGAACTTAGCTAACGAAAAAACTGCCACTTTTTTAAGCGTACAACATAACGGCAAATTTAAGCATGTATTGGCTCAGGCATTATTTGATGACGCTAACAAAAGCTACGCTTTAGTGTTGGCTGATGTTGGCTTTAAAGGATTGATAAATAGTTTAATCAAAATGGGCATATCGCACCAAGGATCTACTTTTTATCTTTTATATAATAATCAAATACAATTTGATAGCGAAAACAGCATCGCAAATAATTCGTTTTTTTCTGACTCAGCCATAACGAGTAATCAGCTCTTTAAATACACAAACACACAAAATCAACAGTTTAATGCTTATATAAAGGCAATGGACTTTTTAGGTAACGCAGGGTGGCAGCTCCTGATTGCACAGCCGCTTGAGTCAGTTACCCAAGAAAAAAATTATTACATACAATTTGCACTTGCGATCAATGCGATAGCAATTTTACTGATATTTATGTCGTCTTGGTGGTTTGGCAAGCGTTTAGCAAAACCAATTGTGCGCCTTACAAGCACAATGGAAAAAATTACGGATGGGCACACTTTAGAGGTACCCATTCTTGAAGATAGCTATGAATTTAACCGCTTGTCTATAGATCTTCAAAAAATGGTGAAAGCGAAAGAAGAGCAAAAAAATATTTTGCAAAAGCAACGCTCGGCATTACAAATTGCGCTTAAACAATTAGATGAGCAAAAAAGTGCGTTGGATGGACACGCAATTGTAGCGGTAACTGATTTAAAGGGCACAATCACCTTTGTAAATAAAAAGTTTTGTGAAATTAGTGGCTATCAAGAGTATGAGCTAATAGGTCAAAACCATCGAATTTTAAACTCAGGTAAGCACAGTAGCGCATTTTTTAAAGACATGTATAAAGCCCTCAAAAAGGGAGATGTATGGAAAGGGCAAATTTGTAATAAAGCTAAACATGGTGGTTTTTACTGGGTAGATACAACGATAGTGCCGTTTTGTGATGAGTCGGGTAAACCTCAAAGTTATGTAGCAATTAGAACTGACTTAACAGCACTTAAATTACAAGAGCAAGAACTTGAACAACATAAAACGCAGTTGCAATTAGTAATCGATACCACAGCTGTCGGTATATGGGATTGGTATATTGATACCGCTAAGTTATCGGTAAATAAGCGCTGGACAGAAATTATAGGTTACACCTTAGATGAGCTAAACCCTTCAACAATTGACACCTGGTACCAGTATGCTCACCCAGAAGATTTAAAAGAGTCTGAACTAAAACTGCAAGCTTATTTTAAAGGCGAAACCAATGTATATGTAAGCGAAGCGCGGATGAAGCATAAGCTTGGGCATTGGGTTTGGGTATTAGATACAGCTAAGGTGGTGGAGTGGAATAGCGACGGCACGCCGAGCAGAATGATTGGCACACATCTAGATATTACAGAGCGCAAAGCTACTGAGTCTGAGTTACAACTAAGTCGCGACCGATTTGCCTCGTTAGTGGCTAATATACCTGGGGTTATATACCGCTGTAAGTACGATGAAAAGTGGACCATGCTCTATATGAGCGATCAAATTAAAGATATGACGGGCTACCTTCCCGATGACTTTATAAATAATAAGCGCATAAGCTTTGCTGATATTATCTATCATGGCGATAACGATATTGAGGAGCAAGTTAAAAAATCTATTGCCAATCAGCAAACGTGGTCGGTTGAATACAGGATTAAGGCTAAAGATGGGCGAACACATTGGGTGCACGAAAAAGGCCAAGCAATTTACGGCGATAATAATGAAGTCCTTTATTTAGATGGCTTTATTTTAGATATTACCGAGCGCCACGAAACACAAATGAAAATAGCTCGCCAGCAACACTTACTTGAAGCGATGAGTAAACAAGGCCAAATAGGTGCATGGGAAATAGACCTTGAGGCACAAACCATGTTTTGGTCTGATGAGGTGAAAGTTATACACGAGGTTCCTCAAGACTACCAACCAGACCTTGCTACAGCGATTGATTTTTATAAACCGGGCATACACAGAGATACAATAAACACCTTGTTTGAATGTGCTGTAACTATTGGCGAGAGCTGGAGTGTTGAGCTTATTATTTTAACTAACAAAGGGAATGAGCGCTGGGTGAAGTCAATGGGACAGCCAGAATTTAAAGATGGTAAATGCGTACGCGTATTTGGCTCATTCCAAAGTATAGATGCGCATAAGCGCTTAGAATTAGAAAGCGAAAAAGCTAACGCCTATAACAAAAATCTAGCCTCATTAACGGTTTCGCCAGAGGTGCAAAATAGTGATGTTGCTCAAGTTAAAAAACTAGCTATTAAATCGATGACAGAGGTTTTAAATGTTGAACGTGCTTCAATTTGGATTTTCAACGAAGCGTGCGATGAAATGGCGTGCCATGGTTTATATACCAAGGCTGATGGTTATATTGACTCTGATGCCATACTTACAAAGGCAGACTTTCCTGCCTATTACGACGCTGTGTTTGAGCAAAACCTTGATGCAATTGACGATGTGTACACTCATAAAGCCACTTCAGACTTTACTCAGAGCTATACAACCCCCCTTAATATTAAATCAATGTTAGATGCCGTAATTTCATCTGGTGACGGCAACTTGGGCATTTTGTGCGCTGAATCTGTGGGTGAGCAACATATATGGTCACACAGTGAAGAAACCTACCTAAGATCATTGGCCACTTTAGTTGGAAGTACGCTGGTATCACAAAGGCGTAAAGTAACCGCAGAAAAACTTAAAATCGCCTTAGTTGCGGCACAAGAAGCCGCAGTGGCTAAAAGTCAATTTTTAGCCACAATGAGCCATGAAATTCGTACTCCCATGAATGGTGTGTTAGGGATGTTAGAACTTGTAGAACTTGTAGAGCTTGAGCAGCTTAGCCAACCTGTTGAGAAAAAGGTCGCCATTGCAAAAAGTAGTGCGCATTCACTACTTGGGGTTATTAATGATATTTTAGATTTTTCTAAAGCTGAAGCTGGCAAGGTGGAGCTGGAGCAAATTCACTTTAATGCACGGGACTTAATTGGCGAAGTGGCCGAGGCGCAAGCTTTTTCGGCGCAGGAAAAAGGTATAGAGATTATATTAAACTTTGTATCACTAGAGCCATCTCATTTAATTGGTGACCCTGGTCGAATTCGCCAAGTAGTGACTAATTTAATTAGTAATGCAGTTAAGTTTACTAGTAAAGGCGAAGTTGTGGTGAGCGCGTCATTAGATCAAAGCGAAGAGGGCTTACTACTTGAGATTAAAGTAAAAGACTCGGGAATAGGAATAAGCGAGGCCAAACAGCAGCAGTTATTTACGCCCTTTTCTCAGGTTGATGCTTCTACAACACGTGAGTATGGCGGTACGGGTCTTGGTTTAGCGATATGTAAGCAGCTATGTGAGTTAATGGATGGCTCAATATCACTACACAGTGTACCGGGCCAAGGCAGTGAATTTACAGCATCAATGCGCGTTAAAGAGGGTGAAGAAAAAGAGTTAACTATACCCGATCTTAATATTACAAAACTCGATGTGTTGGTTGTCGATGACAATGAAACCAATCGTTTAGTTATTTCTCAGCAGCTTGGACATTGGGGAGCAAACGTAATGCTTGCCAGTAGTGCTAAGCAAGCGCTTGCAATGTGCAAAGAGCGGATGAGCACTAAACAAAAAATGTACGATATTGCCGTGCTTGATATGCAAATGCCTGAAATGGATGGGATTGAATTATGCAAAGCCCTAAAAGCGGATGATGATTACAAAGCTATGCCACTGGTAATGATGACCAGTATTGCTGGTATGGAAGGAGCGCAGCGCTATGCAAATGTAGGGTTTCAAGCGTATTTTCCAAAACCCGTTACTACTGCAGATTTAATTTCTGCTTTGTCGGTTATCACGAATTCAGATAATAAAAAACCATTGCCATTAGTAACCCCCGGGTTTATTTCTTCACTGCGTAAAGAAAAAATCGACAAAGTTATTAAAATTTTACTTGTAGAGGACAACCCGATAAATCAGCATGTTTCTACGCTTATGCTGAAAAAATTAAATTGCGATATTACGCTTGCCGAAAACGGTCAAGAGGCAATTGATATTTTGCATAATCATAGCGCAGGGTATTTTGATTTAGTGCTGATGGATTGCCAAATGCCGGTAATGGACGGCTTTGATGCAACGGCAAATATTAGGCAAGGCAAAGCCGGTGATGAGCACAAAGCAATTAAAATAATTGCATTAACCGCTAATGCAATGGACTCTGACAAAGAGCGATGTATAAATGCAGGTATGGACGACTACTTAACTAAACCCATTCAGCTGGATATTTTAAAAGATAAAATAGAGCAGTACTTTTAGGATTAATTTAATGAATAATAACGTAATAATACGCGATGCTAACATCAGCGATGCACAAACCATTTTACAATTTATAACTGAGCTTGCCATTTACGAAAAAGAACCTGATGCAGTTAAAACCGATGAGCACGCAATAATAAAAACGCTGTTTAGCGAAGGAGCAACGGCCCACAGTATAATTTGTTTAGAAAACGATGAACCTATTGGCTTTGCTGTTTATTTTTATAACTACTCAACATGGCTTGGTAAAAACGGATTGTACCTTGAAGATCTATACTTAAGCCCCGACAGCCGTGGCAAAGGCGCCGGCAAACTCATAATGAAACACCTTGCAAATAAAGCTATTACCAATGACTGTGGCCGATTTGAGTGGGTTGTACTTGATTGGAATAAGCCAGCAATTGACTTTTATGACAGTATTGGAGCCAAGGCGCAAAATGAATGGATTATTTATAGGCTAACAGGCCAAGAGCTGCACGACTTTGCTAATCAAGCAGAGTGAGCAAGGCGTTAAGATGAGTGCCGAAAATGGCCAGTATTAGCTTAAATAATTGCTATGCTAAAGCACCTTATATTATTTTATACATTACATGACCAATCAATACTGGCAAAAAGCACGGCAAAGTAGAGACCCTCGTTTTGATGGTTTATTTTATGTAGCGGTTAAAAGTACTGGTATTTATTGTAGGCCAATTTGCCCCGCGCCTACTGCACACGAAAAAAATGTAGTGTATTACCAATATGCTCATAATGCAGCGCAAGCTGGTTTTAGGCCGTGTATACGTTGCAGGCCAGATAGCGCTCCGGGCAGTGCTGCGTGGCAAGGCACAAAAACAACAGCACTTAGGGCAAAGCAATTAATAGATTTAGGGGACGATCACAACTGTGAGCACCTCGCAGAGCGCTTAGGGATCACCAGCCGCTATTTAAGACGTTTGTTTAATGAACACTTTGGTATGTCGATTACTCAGTATCGGCTATTTAATCAGTGCCACTTTGCTAAAAAGTTAATTCAAGAAACCACATTGCCATTAACCGATATTGCCTTTGCTGCTGGTTTTAATAGTGTACGGCGTTTTAATGATGCTTTTTTACACCAATTAAATATAGCGCCTTCACAGCTCAGAAAATCAAAAAAAGAGCCAACCTCTATGATCACATTAACTTTGCCTTTTAGACCGCCTTATAACTGGCAGGCGCTACATAGCTTTTTATCAAAGCGATTAATTAAACCAATGGAATGGATTACAGCAACAAGTTATGGCCGCACATTTCAATTAGGCGAAGCCCGCGGTTATTTTGAAGCGCAATATATACCTGAAAAACACCACTTTAGCGTTAAGGTTGATATAAACAAAACCGAGTATTTACAGCAGGTGATTAACAATATACGCCGAGTGCTCGATGTTGATGCCGACATAACACATATCGAAAACCATTTAAAAAATACTATTAATGATTCATTTAAACTAAGTGAAGGCTTAAGGCTCCCTGGTATTTGGTCAAGTTTTGAAGCGGGTATTCGGGCGGTATTGGGCCAGCAGGTAAGCGTAAGTGCAGCGCATGTATTGGTTACTAAACTAGTCGCGGAGCTAGGTAGTAAAGAAAACGACAAAGTTTACTTTCCTGCTCCTAGCAAACTTGCTAATAGCGAATTTGAGTTTTTTAAACTGCCACAAGCGCGCAAAAATGCATTAAAAAATTTAGCGCAGTATTGCGATAATAACCCACAAAATGATGACTTAGATAACTGGCTTGATATAAAAGGCATAGGGCCATGGACAGTAAATTACGCTAAGTTACGTGGGCAAAGCCAACCCGATATACTTTTAGCGGGTGATTTAGGCGTAAAAAAAGCGCTAATAGGTGCAAAGGCGTTTAACCCCGAGCTTAGCGCCCCGTTTCGCTCTTACTTAACTTTTCAACTTTGGCAGCAACTATAATGATATTACAAACTTCTATTTCTAGCCCCATCGACGATATTATTATTCAAGCAACCAATAAAGGGGTAAGTTATGTGGGTTTTTATCCAAAACAAAGCTACACACATACACCTATTGAGCAAGTAACTAATCAGGCTGTATTGATTTGCGCTGAGCAGTTAAATGAGTACTTTAGCGCAGAGCGTACTTCGTTTGATATACCACTAGATACACATGGTACGCCTTTTCAAAACAGTGTATGGCAAGCGCTATTAACCGTACCATTTGGCAAAACGATGACTTATGGCGATATTGCAAATAAATTAAATAATCCAAAAGCGGTTAGGGCGGTGGGTGCCGCAAACGGTAAAAACCCGATTAGTATTATTGTCCCATGTCATAGAATTATTGGTGCTAACGCAAAACTGACAGGCTACGCTGGTGGTTTAGCGCGTAAACAATGGCTATTAAAACACGAAGGTTTAATATAGATTGTAGTCATAAATTTATGCGTTTATAGAGCTTCGCGCTACACTTTAAATAACTCAACTAAAATAAAAATATTATGAGAAAATATTGTTTTATAAGCTTATTTATTACTTTTACGTTTATCACTTCGGCGGCTGCTGCCACTGAACTTGTGTTTTGCTACGAAGATAAAGACGTCGCACCCATGTTTTTAGGCGTTGGGCAAGAAGTACCCATAGACAAACCCGGCGCATCAATCGAGATCCTTAAGCAGTTAGACGCAGACTTGCCCAATGTTTCAATCTCGTTTGTAAGAAAACCCTGGCGAAGATGCTTGAGCGATTTAGAGTTTAATCGTGTTAATGCCGTTATTGCCAGCTACAGAGAGGGGCGTGAGCAATTTGCTGTTTTTCCTACAAGCGAAAACGGTGCCTTGCTGAATGAGTTTGCCGTGAGCCGATTTAGCAGCTGCTTAATAGGGCGTTATCGTTTTCATAAAAATTGGAAAGCGCGTGAGGTTTTTCAAAATAAAGCGTTTACTATTGCTATCCCCAATGGGTATGGATTAAATAATGCGTTAAAAGATGAACCGCTATTCATTCATAACACGTTTTCTAAAAAGAAAGCGTTTGAACTTTTAAACAAAGGCGTAGTGCAAGCGAGTGTTGATTTATGCCAAGTAGATGATTTAAAGATATCGAGCTACCCCTATAAAGACGACAGTGTTAAGCCTATTTATCCTCCTTATGAAACGACCTATGGTTATTTAATTTTTTCAAAGCAATTTTACAAAGATAACCAAGCAGTTAGTCAAAACATTTGGCGCTGGCTTTCTAAATTTGAAAGCGCACCTGTTTATGTAAAATACTTACAAGCCTTTGAGCAATAACAAGGGCGTGTTGACCTTTGCAGATTGAAATTTGTTCAATCTAGGGGCGATTAAATCGCGGCGCGAGGTTTGTAACCTAGTGGGCTCGGTAACTGCTCCTGCGTTACCCTACTGGCTTACGTCCATGTAAGAATAAGTAAAAACCGAGCAAAGCTTACGCGTCCTGCTTACGCCCCTTACCTACATCCATTTAGGCAACAAAGAGTTTATCGCCGCTAGGCAGAACCCGAAGGGCAGCGCATGTTTGGTATTTATGCTGCGTTATCGCCTATTTATGTGGAATAACCACACTTCATAGGCTCTGCCTTGCCTAAAAACCAAACAATCTGCTGAAAATTTAACCATAAAAAATCAACACGTAGTATTGTGCGAGCACATCAACATAGTAGTGGTGCAAAGAGCGACAAAGATGAGTCGATAGGTAAAAGTCGGGGTGGCTTTTCAACTAAGATTCATCTGGCCGTTGATAGCTATGGATACCCAGTACACTTTGAATTAACAGGTGGTCAGCGAAATGACTTTGTTATGGCAGAAAGCCTAATAAAACATTCGCCTAAAAGTGACTATGTGATTGCTGATAAGGGCTACGATAGCCAATCAATTCGTGACTATGTAACTGAGCATGGAAGTGAGCCACTAATCCCTCGGCGTAAAGATAACACCAAGAAAAACAATGATATGGATTGGGATCTATACAAGTATCGACACTTAGTTGAAAATGCGTTTGCACGAATAAAGCACTTCAGAGCAGTATCAACTCGGTACGATAAATTAGAAAGGAACTATGCATCAATGGTTTCATTAGCATTCGCTATTATGTGGTTATCGATGCATACCTGACTAAAATACAAACAAAGATCAACAACCCCTAGGACGTGTTGATTTTTTATGGTTAAATTTTCAGCAGATTGTTTGGTTTTTAGGCAAGGCAGAGCCTATGAAGTGTGGTTATTCCACATAAATAGGCGATAACGCAGCATAAATACCAAACATGCGCTGCCCTTCGGGTTCTGCCTAGCGGCGATAAACTCTTTGTTGCCTAAATGGATGTAGGTAAGGGGCGTAAGCAGGACGCGTAAGCTTTGCTCGGTTTTTACTTATTCTTACATGGACGTAAGCCAGTAGGGTAACGCAGGAGCAGTTACCGAGCCCACTAGGTTACAAACCTCGCGCCGCGATTTAATCGCCCCTAGATTGAACAAATTTCAATCCGCAAAGTTCAACACGCCCTAGGGGTTGTTGATCTTTGTTTGTATTTTAGTCAGGTATGCATCGATAACCACATAATAGCGAATGCTAATGAAACCATTGATGCATAGTTCCTTTCTAATTTATCGTACCGAGTTGATACTGCTCTGAAGTGCTTTATTCGTGCAAACGCATTTTCAACTAAGTGTCGATACTTGTATAGATCCCAATCCATATCATTGTTTTTCTTGGTGTTATCTTTACGCCGAGGGATTAGTGGCTCACTTCCATGCTCAGTTACATAGTCACGAATTGATTGGCTATCGTAGCCCTTATCAGCAATCACATAGTCACTTTTAGGCGAATGTTTTATTAGGCTTTCTGCCATAACAAAGTCATTTCGCTGACCACCTGTTAATTCAAAGTGTACTGGGTATCCATAGCTATCAACGGCCAGATGAATCTTAGTTGAAAAGCCACCCCGACTTTTACCTATCGACTCATCTTTGTCGCTCTTTGCACCACTACTATGTTGATGTGCTCGCACAATACTGCCATCAATGAATAGCCATTCAGAATCAGTGATGAGGGCTAAATGTTTAAAAATAGTATTTAAAATGCCTTTCTTAGACCATAAGTTAAAGCGCCTAAACACAGTACTCCAAAGCCCAAAGTGTGGTGGTAAATCTCGCCAAGGAATTCCTGTGCGCATTCGATACAAAATACCTTCTAGCGTCATTCGGTGGTCAAATTTATTATAAACTCGACCACTATTGAGCATTAATTCTTTGAGCTTTAACCAGCGTTTATCTGTTAACATTGTTCTTGGCATAGCAACATCCGTTCTCGGTGGTATGTTTGATTTTTGGCGAAACCAATTATACCTTGTTGCTATGCCGTTTACTTTTTCAACAAAGATCAACACGCCCTAGGTTTAATAATGATATGAAATTGGTATTAATGGCATATTAAGGTAGCATAAGCGCACTTTTTCTCTTTAGGCACGGTAATGGCTCAATTATACTTTTACTACTCAGCGATGAATGCGGGTAAATCAACCACTTTATTACAATCGGCATTTAACTATCGCGAACGCGGTATGGAACCGGTTATTTTAACAGCTGCAATTGATAACCGTTCAGGGGTAGGAAAAGTATCATCGCGTATTGGCCTGCAGGCAGATGCACATATATTTGACGAATCTAAAAATGTATTTGATCTTATTAAAACGCTGCAAGATGAAAAAAAACGCCATTGTGTTTTAGTTGACGAGTGTCAGTTTTTATCAAAAGAGCAGGTGATGCAGTTAACCGATGTAGTCGATGAACTAGGTATTCCGGTACTATGTTATGGCTTGCGTAGCGATTTTAGAGGCGAGTTATTTATTGGCTCACATTATTTACTAGCGTGGGCCGATAAGCTAATTGAGCTTAAAACGGTGTGTCATTGCGGACGCAAAGCAAACCATGTGCTGCGTACGGATGAAAATGGCAATGCCATTGCCGATGGTAACCAAGTGGAAATAGGCGGCAACGACCGATACGTTTCGGTGTGCCGCAAACACTATAAAGCAGAATTAAATATGGGCCGACAAAGCATTTAAAAATGTATCAATATCTTCGCGTGTAATATCTAAATGCGTTACTAGCCTAAGTTGCTTGCTTGGGCTAATTAATATCCCTTTTTGTGCAAGCTCATTGGCAATTTTACTAATGTGAGTGTTGCCTGAGTAACTTGCATACACCATGTTGGTTGTATTGCTCATATCAACGCTAAAACCATTTAGCGCATTTAACTTAGTTGCCAAGTAGCGTGCATTAGCATGATCATCACTTAAACGGGTTACGTTGTTTTCAAGTGCATATTGCCCAGCGGCTGCCAGCATTCCTGCTTGTCGCATACCACCACCTAACACTTTTCTCCAGCGTCTAGCTTTGTTAATTAATTCTTGTGAGCCTAATAATAACGAGCCTATTGGCGCTCCTAAGCCTTTAGATAAACAAATTGAAACAGAGTCAAAGTGCTTTGTAATTGCTGTTATATCAACATTTAGCTCAACGGCTGCATTAAACGCGCGGGCACCATCTAAATGTAGCGCTAAATTATGCGTATTAACAAAGTCGCGAGCTTGGGCTAAGTACTCAAGCGGGAGCACTTTTCCACCAATGGTGTTTTCAAGGCTAAGCAAGCGAGTGTTTGCAAAGTGGCTATCGTCAGGTTTTATGGCTTCGGCAACCTTGTTAAAACATAAGCTACCGTTTTTTTCGTTTTCGATAGGTTGAGGTTGTATAGAGCCAAGCACGGCAGCGCCACCGCCTTCAAACTTATAATTATGGGCATTTTGCCCACAAATATATTCATCCCCGCGTTCGCAATGTGCCATTAACGCCAGTAAATTAGCTTGTGTGCCAGAGCTGCAATAAAGCGCGCCGTCAAAGTTAAAACGCTCACAGGCGTATGATTCTAATTGGTTTACGCTAGGATCATCGCCGTATACATCATCGCCAACAGGTGCATTATGCATTACATCGCGCATGGCTTTTGACGGTTGAGTAACGGTGTCTGAACGAAAATCTATCATTGTTGTTATTCCTTTATTAGTGCAGGCTTTATTATTTTTATGAGTTTACACAAACTCTTCAAAAATTTGCTCTCGGGTGGCCTTATCAAAATAACTCCACGCAATAAAGCGACTTATTTTTTGTCCCTGCGCCATATCTATAATTTTATATTCAGCAATAGGTAGCGTGCCTAGCTTTTCTTCTAATGCAGCAAGCGTTTCTTTTTTTGAAACGAGCGATGTAAACCATATAACTTGCTCTGCAAATTGCTCGCTTTCAGTAATCATATTACTGATAAACTTCTCTTCACCCCCTTCGCACCACAACTCATTATTTTGGCCGCCAAAGTTAAGGGTGTTTTGCGGAGCTTTACCTAAATTTTTCCATTTTCGCTCAGTGCCTTTGTTAGCCTCGTCCGCGCTTGCGTGAAACGGAGGGTTACACAAAGTTACGTGAAATAAATCTTTTTGATTAATAATGCCCTTAAAAATAGAAGATGCATTTTTTTGCTGTTTTAAGGTGATTTTTAAACCGTTAAACTGCGCAATTTGCTTAGCAATTTTTATTGAACTTGCATCTATATCACTACCCGTAAAGTGCCAGTTATACTCGTGGCTGCCTGTAAGTGGGTAAACTAAGTTAGCACCGGTACCAATATCAAGCGCTTTAATTTTACGCCCTGTAGGTATGTTTTGTTGGTGATCCGTGCTTAATAAATCGGCCAAGTAATGTATGTAATCTACTCGCCCTGGAATAGGGGGGCATAAGTTTTGATCCGGTATATCCCAAAACTCAATATTATAGTGCGCTTTTAACAGAGCTTGATTAAGCGTTTTAACTGCTTTGTTATTGCTAAAATCTATGCTTTTACTGCCCGCGGGTGTTACCACTATAAAGGGGGCTAACGCATTATGTTTTTCGCATAACATGTCTAAATCGTAGCCATTTAAGTGCTGATTGCGAGGATGTAACTTGTTGCTGTTTGATTTTGATTTCATAGCTTAAATTTAGCAATTTAATAATGACGCAATTGTATCAAATGCATAGCTAAAAAGTGCAACCATTTACTTTAGAATTAGTACGGCAGCTGGTAGGATGAGTTCATAAAAATTATAAAGGAAAATACGTGGCAATCACTCAGCAATCACATTTTGTTCAATTAGCCGAACAGCAAACGTTGCATTTACGTCGTATTGCGAACGATGAGCAATCAGGTCCTGTGGTGTTTTTAATGCATGGCGCAGTAGAAAACGGCAAAATTTTTTATACTCACAGTAATAAAGGGTTAGCGCCTTTTTTAGCAGAGCAAGGCTATTGTTGTTATGTAGCAGACTTACGTGGACGCGGAGAAAGTAAACCGCTTATAACTCGCCATTCAAAATATGGCCAAACAGAAGCCATTGTAGAAGATATTCCTGCTTTTATTAATCATATTGAACAATTAGAAGGTAAAAAGCCTGATTATTGGGTTGCCCATTCTTGGGGCGGCGTATTAATGAATAGCGTATTTGCGCGCTTCCCTGAATATTTAAAAGACGTTAAAGCCTGTGCGTATTTTGGCTCAAAGCGTTCACTGTTTAATAACCATCCTAAAAAGTTACTGCAAGCGAATGTTATTTGGTATTTTATGGCGCCATTACTTGCTAAAAAACACGGGTTTTTAAATGCCAAAGGTTATAAATGGGGCAGCGATAACGAATCGCAAAAGTCGCACTATCAAAGTATGCAGTGGGCTAAAAAACGCCCGTGGGTTGATAGCGATGATGGTTTTGATTACGCAAGTGCGTTAGCTAAGCTGCATGTACCGCCTACGCTTCATGTTGCAGCAGTAAACGACAAAGCTCTCGCACAGCCTATTGATATTAAGAAGTTTATAGCGGAGTCTGGGCCAGGCAAACAAACCTTAAAAATTTACGGTAAACGCCATGGTCACCATGTTGATTATGATCATATCAATATGCTTACCCACCCAAGCGCCCGTGATGAGCAATTTAGCGATGTACTAACCTGGTTTAATGATCATAGTTAACCTGAACTCTGGTTAAGAGATTTACTAACGTATTGAGTCAAAAGTGATATTTATGCTTATTCTCTCTAGCCAGAGATTTCCAGTGAAAACAAGGCGAAATTACGCGTCAATAGCTAGCCTATTGCAAGTGAATTCAACGCAGTTAGCGCTGAAAATAACTGCTTGAGATAGATTTATTATCCAGAGTTCAGGTTAGTTAATTAAGGTGTTTCATCTAGGAGTTTTAAAAGTGGTGTTTTATAGCGCTGCCAATGCGCCACTGCAGATGTATTTACAGGTTGCCTAATAGCTTGTTTGCTTAGCGTTGTTACGGCTGACTTTCTGGTGTAAAACTGCAAACACTGTGGCTCAAACTGGCAATTTAAGAACGAAAATAACGCGTTTAGTTGCGCTTTAGGCTCAGTTACTAATTGCTCATAACTCATATTATAAATGGCGATATCTGGTATGCTCTGCCAATGAACCATTAGTTCGGTATAAAGTGTGTGGTAGTGCTTAAACTCTGTTAAATCACAAAAGTAAGGCTCATTTTGAGCAAAGTAATTACTAAATACCGAAAAAGCAGTGGCGTTAAAATCCCTACTTAAATTTATAAACTTAGCGTTTGGAAATAGTAAATAAATAAGCCCAATAGACTGATAATTACTCGGTAACTTATTAATAATATAAGGGCGAATTGGCTGTGCTGTTTTTAATGTTTCAACATAAATATTACGCGCTTTAGCTATTAAATCACTCGTAAGCAAGCTTAAACATTCAGGGTAGGGCGTGTGGGTTTGTTGCTCAATAAAAGCCACTACCTGGTTACTAATGCTTGAGTTTTCACCAAGTGTTGTAAACTGCGAATGATTTGCCAGCATTTGCTCAAGTAATGTTGAACCACTGCGCGGCATGCCTATTATAAATACGGGGGTTATAGCGCTTTTGAATGCGCGATCAGCACTTTTGATTAGTGCAGGCGTATTTTGCTCTAAAATACGTTTATAAAAAGGGTTCAGCTGTGCGGTATTAAAATCAGTGAGTTTTTTTTGTAACTTATTAGCAAGTACGTAGTAATTAAACGCTTGTTCTGTATCGTCTAATTTATCGTAGCTCTTACCTAATGCGTAGTAACACACCATTTTTAAACGCAAGTTATTGGTTTGTGTTAAAAAGTGATGCAAATTACTTACGTAGTTGTGCTCTTTATTAAAGCGACCTAGCAGCACCAACTCAAATAATATGTAAGCTGTAACTGGGTATAACCCCATGCTGAGTGCATGAGCAAACGTAGTGTGTGCTTTGTCGAGCTCACCGTAATTTAAATAATGCTGGGCTAAGTAGTAATGAGGCTCAGGGTTATGACTTGCTATGCTTTTGGCGTATTCAAGCACTTTTAGCGCATCGTTAGGAGAATTAACGCCATTAAATGCATCAGCAAGCGCGTGTAGTGGCTCTAACATATGCGGTAAAAGCCCACATGCCTTTTGCAATAAATAAACCGCTGCATCAAAGCGCTCTAACCTAAGAGCTATCCTGCCTAAGCCAAATAATGCTTCGCCACTTTGCGGGTTACTATTTAAAATTGCTTTAAAATGAAACTCGGCTTCTTTGAGTTTATTTTCTTGGAGTAATTGGTTGGCTTTTTTAATTAGCATGATGAGGCATTATTGTTTTTTTAATTAATATAAAATAAAAAAGGCGAAATGTCTTAACATTTCGCCTTGGTTTATCATGAAAAAATATTAGAAAGTATAGGTCGCTTTTGCGTAGTAAAAGCCGCCGTTGTAATCAAATGGGCCACTTTCGTAATAGATACCACCAACAACAGCCCTTGAACCATAGCTGCCATCTGCCGAAACCTCTTGCAGCTTTTCAGCTTCGGTATCAAACAGATTATTGGCACCTATAGAAAGGGTTACCGAATCTGTTGCAAAATAACTTACTTCTAAATCAAATGTTACGGCTGCATCAGCAGTTTTAGACCAACCATACGTATCGCCAATATCAGGCTCGTCAGCATGAGTCGCAAAGTATTCGCCAAAGTAATTAGCACGAACAAACATACTTACATTTTCCCAATCTTGGGCAACAGTTAAAGTGGCCCTATGCTCTGGAATACCTTTCTCTAGGCGCTTCACTTTAAAATCTGAGGTATAATTGCCTGCGTTTACTACTTCGGTTGTATTGTAGTTATACGCTAAACTGAACTTAGTTGAGCCCTCTAACAAGTCCATTGAGTAGTTTGCTACTACGTCTGCGCCTTGAGTTGTTGTGTCAAAGTCGTTTGCAAAAAAGGTAATTGATCCACCAAGCAATAGCTCAGGATTTGGGTATAATCCTTGTAATGAATCAACATCATCTTGAGTAATAAATAACTTATCTGTTTGAGCAATACGATCATCTACTTCGATATGATACAAGTCGACAGTTAAGAAGAAGTCTCCACTTTGATAAACCCCACCAACAGCAAAACTTTGTGATTCTTCTGGGTCTAATTCCACTCCACCTTTTTGTACTGAAACAGGATGAGTAGGCGAGTAAGTTGCGGATTGAATTAATTCACCATTTACCAGGGATGTTTGGGTATTCACTACATTCGCTTGACCTACAGTAGGAGCCCTAAACCCCGTTGAATGAGAAGCACGTAAAGATAGCTCATCAGTTACTGAGTACTGTGCTGTTAGTTTATAATTAACAGTATCACCAAAAGATGAAAAGTCTTCATAACGTAAAGCTCCACCTACTAAAAAGTCTTCTGTCAGATAGGCTTCAACATCTAAGTATGCAGCTTTACTTTGACGCTTATAAATACCCTGAGATTCAGGTGAAAAGCCTGCAAAACCATGCGAACCAACACTAAAGCCTTGAGTAGCAAGGACCCCTTGCTCCCAAGAGTTTTCCTCACCAGATACAATTTCAAAACTTTCTTGGCGCCATTCAGCACCAAAAGCTACATTCATTGGATCATCAAGACCTACATCGTAAAGTTTTGCAATATCGATATTTAGTGCTTTCTCTAGCTGAATATATGAACCTGCTTCAAAAGAATTATCTAATGGTTGATCTGCACCTAGAGAAGGGTTAACTGTGTTTACTAGTGTATAAGTAGATTTATTTCTTCCTACAGAGGCGCTAATGTCGTATAGAGCTTCATTTAAAAAAGAGCCTGTCATCTCACCCTCAGTGCCCATTGTTAATGATGTATCATTAATTTCACCTGTAAATTGAGGAGTATACCCACCAGGAAATAACTCATTAAAGGCCCAACAATTATCATTGTTAGCGACATTATTGATGTAGTCATCTTGAGTAAGTACATTTGCACTTGTAATTGCAATATTAGGGCACGCATCAGCGTTACCGTCCATTGCTCCTACAAGTAAATCACCGTTACCGTCAGTATAGACACCTGAACGGTTTTGCGGGTTACGATAGTAGTAACCGCCTGTAGCAGTCCTATCAGAGTAATTACCAAACATGTAAAAACGACTGTTATCACTTATATCTAAACCAACATTTGCAAATAAAGTGATGTCATCTTCAAGTTCTGGATTACCCCATACTTGTGCAGGCGTTGCCACTGAATCATTACCAGCCTCAATTAGTGCGGTAGCACCAGGGCGTTGAAGTGTACGGCTAGTTGCATCTGCCGTTTTATATTGAAAGCTAAGATTTGCAAAGCCACTGTCTGTAAAAGGTAATCCAATATTACCGTCAACAACGGTTTGATCGCCGTCACCTTCATAGTATTGGCCTTGACGAATTGATACCGAACCGCCTTCAGATGCATCTTTTAAAACAAAATTCATTACTCCAGCAATGGCGTCAGAACCGTATTGTGCAGCAGCGCCATCTCTTAGTACTTCAACTTGCTTGAGTGCAACACTAGGGATCACAGAAATATCGGGGCCCTGAGCACCATCATTAACTCCTCCTCCTTGAAAAGCGATGACAGACGCTCTATGGCGACGTTTGCCATTGAGCAATATAAGTGTTGAATCCGATGATAATCCGCGTAAATTGACAGGCCTTACAAATGATGCAGCATCAGAAATTGGTTGCTGGCGGGCATTAAACGAAGGAACAGCTGCCTGTAACATATCAAGCATATCTGTAGAGCCATTTTTACTTAATTCATCACCACCTACGATATCGATAGGCACTGGTGAGTCTGCCACAGAGCGGGGGGCAGCCCTTGAACCAACTACAGCTATTTTTTCTACATTTTTATTAACTTTAGTTTCACTTTCCTCTGCTGCAATAACTGAGCCTGACATAAACAAACCAGCAGTGGTTGTTGTAGCTAAGGCAAATTTAATTGCTTGATTTAGCGCATTACTTTTAAGTTTCATTCTAATTTTCCCCAGTTAGAATATATTTTGTATGTAATGTGTTAATTAACATTACTTATTTTGTATTTTTGGACGTGTTCACATGGGGGAGTTAAAAGGCCAACCTACTTGACTTCTTAAAGCTAAAAGCCCACCTCATGTGAAGTCCTATCTACAGCCTATACATAAAAAACTAAGAGGGCAATTATTAATTAACGCTTTAATAACAAAAAGTTCAAAATAAAATAAATTTGCAACAATGGTGCAGTATGTAACTAATTTGAACTAATAAAGTGCGGTTTTTGCGCTTTAATGAAAATTTAATGCGTAACGAATGTTTTTATTTGTTATCGGTTTGTTTCTTGGTTGGTGTTTGAATGTGGTTTTTGCTCTTGCCATATAGCGAGTGCTTGCCTGTATTCGTCCCATACGCAAGGGCTGCAGCTGCCACCGCCACAGCATTCATCAGGTTTAGGTTTGTTAGGTTTAGTGAGTAAATTGTGTTCATTATTATTCATAACATATCATTGCTAAGCACTATAATGGTGCAAAAGCATAGAGTAAGGCGCTTATTAAGTAAATTATTCTTTGTGTAAATGCTACCCTGTGTGAAAATAGCCGAATGCGATTATATAAAGTTATTCACCGTGCGCCTTGGCGGGTAGTTAAAATTAGTAAAAAGCGCCAACAGCTTCGCTTTCGTCGTGCTATGGTGGCGCTTAAAATTGCGCTCGAACAAGAAAAACAAGAAACCAAAGAAATGCTCACTATTTATAGGCGCTACACGCAAGGCCAAACCAATAAAGAAGAGCTAAAGCGTGCTAATGAGCAATTTGTTGATATTTTAAAAGGGCTTGGCTTGGGCGTATTTGCATTATTACCCTTTGCACCGATCACTATTCCTTTGGTAGTAAAGCTTGGCAGCTTAGTAGGCGTTGATGTATTGCCTAGTTCGTTTAATATTAATAAGCCTGTTAAAGAGCTAGACGCCGAAATAGTTAAAGAAGATTTAAAACAACACACTAAAGAGCCAAATAAAGAATAAATCCTCCTAAATTAGCTATACCTTTTAGCTAGCCTTATTGATATGCTTAATTACCATTTTTTATTATATGAGCTTTTTAATGAGTGCATTACTTCGTCATACTTCTTCTGGTATTCCTTTATCTTTTATTCTTAAAAACGAGTTAACTGACTGGCAATCTCAACAACCTGCTTTTATTCAAACATGGTTAACCAATAGTGGTTTTGAAAAACAAGGCTTAGCGCTTGTGCCTGACGCGCAAACGGGTGAGTTAAGCCACGTATACTGTTTATTACACAGCAAAGAAGACTTTTGGGCTGCAGGCGAGCTTGCAAATAAATTACCGCTGGGCACGTATCAAATTCAAGGTGATGATGCCTTTATAGAGCAAGTGGCGCTTGGTTTTGTGTTAGGCGGCTATGAATTTAGCGAATATAAAGAAAAGCCAACTGCTAAAGCACAATTAGCCATTGCCGATGACGCGCTATATCAGCGTATTAAGCAACAAGCTGATGCTATTTATTTAGCACGTGATTTAGTTAACACACCAGCAGTAGATATGATGCCGCAGCATTTATCGCAAGTAATGGAAGACTTAGCCAATAATTACAATGGCGAGTTTACTCAGTGGATTGGCGATGAGTTATTAGAGCAAAATTACCCAACAATACATATGGTAGGTCGCGCAAGCGAAAACAAACCGCGTTTACTTGATTTAAAATGGGGCGCAAAAGATGCACCGCTTATTACCTTGGTAGGTAAAGGGGTATGTTTTGATTCTGGCGGGCTTGATTTAAAACCAAGCTCGGGCATGCGTAACATGAAAAAAGACATGGGCGGAGCAGCGCATGTAATTGCATTAGCACAATTAATTATGGCCGCAAACTTGCCAATTAGATTGCGTGTTTTAGTGCCAGCGGTTGAAAATGCGGTATCGCGAAATGCATTTCGCCCAGGTGATGTAATTAAAACACGTAAAGGTATTATGGTTGAAATAGATAATACCGACGCAGAAGGGCGTTTAGTATTGTGTGACGCGCTAAGCGAAGCACAAAATGATAACCCTGAGCTAATTATAGATTTTGCGACCCTTACCGGTGCTTGCCGTGTTGCTTTAGGTACTGAGCTACCTGGCTTTTTCTCAACAGAGCATGATGTAGCAAATGGTATTATTGATGCAGGAATGGATGTAAGCGATCCGGTGTGGCAATTGCCTTTATTTGATCAGTACAAAAGCTTTTTAAAGAGCGATGTAGCTGATATGGCAAACTGTGCAAGCACACCATTTGGTGGTGCAATTACCGCAGCGCTTTACTTAAAAGAATTTGTAGAGCCAACCACTCCATGGGTACATTTTGATGTTATGGCATGGAATTTACGTGCTTTACCTGGTCGCCCTACGGGCGGTGAAGCGTTAGGGATTCGTGCAGTATTTAATTACCTGCAAAGCCGCTTTAAGTAAAACCTATTATACGAGGGTTATACCTCGTATAGCTCAAGCGGTAGGTTATCTGGATCGGCAAAAAAGGTGAATTTTTTGCCGGTTATTTCATCCACTCTTATTTCTTCCACAGCGATATTTTGCACCTCTAAATACTGTTTTGCTTGGGCTACGCTTTTAACTTTAAATGCTAGATGCCGTAAGCCTTGCGCTTCTGGGTAGCTTGGTCTTGCAGGTGCTCCATTAAACGAAAAGAGCTCTATTTGGCTACCATCAGGCATGGCTAAATCTAATTTATACGAATTACGTGTAGCTCTAAAGTGCTCGTTAACAACTTCAAGTTTAAGTATGTTGCTATAAAAGTGTTTAGAACGCGCATAGTCACTGCAAATAATAGCAGCATGATGAATACCTAAAAGTTCCATGTAGTTATTTCCATTTAGTTAGTCCCATATAGTTAGTTCCTTAATTTCATTGTCCTTAAAAACAAAAACGCACCAAAAAGTGCGTTTATGTAGAGCTTATTACATGTGTTTTTAGCTTGGCTCAGCTTCTTTACATGCTTTAACTGCTGGGGCTACAAGCTCCAGGCCTGTTAGCTCACAAGGTGGCAAGGTTGCATCACTTACTTTAATAGGCGTTACACGCTCGCCCCATTTTATGTAGCTTGCTGCCCACGTTAAACCGGCGCCAAACGCTGCCGACATAATATTTGAGTGTGGTTTAATTAGCCCTTTTTCAACAGCTTCACATAATGCAATCGCAATGGTTGCAGCCGACGTATTACCGTAGTCAGCAATATTTACCATTACTTTTTCATCAGGTACTTTTAAACGATGCTGAATTGCTTGAATAATACGTAAATTAGCTTGGTGTGGCACTAATACGTTTATGTCATCAAGGCTTAAATTGGCTTGCGTTAATACATCATCACACGCTTCGCTCATGCCTTTAACAGCACGTTTGAAAATTTCACGGCCTTCAAATAGTAAGTCAGATGGACCAATTGGCTCATATTTATTTAAATCGCTACCAAAGTTGGTGATATGTAAAATATCTCTGTCTTCGCTGTCACAACCGGTTTTAGTACCAAGTAGGCCAGCAGGTGTGTCTGCGGCTTCTAGTACTACTGCACCTGCACCATCACCAAATAATACTGCGCTGTCACGACGTGCCCAGTTTACATACCAAGTCATGCGCTCAGCAGCAATAACCACCGCCTTTTTAATCATACCTGCTTGAATTTGTGCAGTGGCAGCTTGAAGTGCATATAAAAAGCCAGAACACGCAGCATTTGTATCCATAGCTGCAGCACCTGTAGCCCCAATATTTTTTTGCACCATAGAGGCAGTATTTGCCACTACGGTAGAAGGGGTACACGTTGCTAAAATAACTAAATCAATATCTTTTGCGTCAATACCTGCACAATCAATGGCGTGCTTTGCAGCAACGGTTGCAAGTTCAGCGGTACTTACATGACTAACTCTTCGAGACTTTATACCTGTACGTGTGGTGATCCACTCATCGTTGGTATCAACTATTTCGCTAATTTCATCGTTGCTAATGCTTGCTGGTGGAATGCATTTACCCCAACCAGTGATATGTGCGTAAGACATAGTGTGTTCTCTTAAAAGGTGGTCTGACATGTATTTCTAGTTGGGGAGTTATACCAAAAATTGCCCTTTAAGAGAAGTTATTACCCTATTTTGTCCCTTAAAGTTTTAATTTAGTGTAATTTTTGATTTATATACGAGGCATTTAATAATATAACCGTTCGAATTTAAAGCAAATAAAGGTATTATTAATTTAAGTTTGTACTGATAAAAGGGAAGTGAATGAGTAGCAAAATTAAAGCGTCGTTATTTAATCATTTAATAGATTCTGAGCGGCAACTATTAGACCCAGATGTACGCCAATCAAGGGATGCATTAAATGCCTTGCTCGATGATGAGTTTATTGAAATTGCAGCTAATGGCACTGTGTTCGATAAACATCATGTAATTACCCGCTTACCTACTGAAGTTGTGCCACAGTTTTATAATCAGCACTTTAAAGGGCGAATGCTTAGCGATGATGTAGCACAAATTAGTTATCAAGCTGCTTATAGGCGCTCAGCCAGGAGTGAATTTAATTATTCCCTACGTATGTCGCTTTGGCGTAAAAGTAACGAACAATGGAAAATGGTATTTCATCAAGGAACGCCGTGCGCGCTATTTACCATATCAATGGATGATGATTAACTGCTCTTATTAACGCTTTAAATTTTATAGGTAAACCACACCTTGTTTATGCAAACCGATCCTACTATTAGTCGCCTTTTAATGCTGCGTAGTGGCGCTATTGTTGTGCAGTTAATTGCTGTACTGAGCGTGTATTTTTTATTAGAGCACCAAATAGCGTTACTGCCTTTATTAGTGGTAATAGCGATAGAGGCTATATTTCAATTAGTGAGCGTATTTGCCTATCGAAATGTAAGCCAAGCTCGCCCTGTTGGCATGTTAATGCAGCTCACTGCTGATGTGCTGTTTTTAACAATTTTGCTTTCATTAAGTGGTGGCGCAACCAATGCGTTTGTGTCGTTACTGCTATTACCTATAATGATTGCAGCTGTAACGCTGCGTGAAAAAGGACTCGCTTATATAGCAGTACTTGCTATTGCCGCTTATAGCTTTTTATTAATTAGAATGCCCGATCATAGTATGCATCAAATGAATATGAGTGGGCACTTTATAGGCATGTGGGTAAATTTTGTTTTAAGCGCAAGCGTAATCGCCCTCGTTATTGGCGCTATGAGTAGAGCATTAAAAGAGCGCGAACGCACAATAGCCAAAGCTCGCGAAAAACAATTACGCAACGAGCAACTGGTAAGCCTAGATGGCGCAGCGGCGCAAATAACCCATCAACTCGCTACACCCATCGCTAACTTACAATTATTATTTGAAGAGCTTTTAGAAGAGCAACCAAATAACCCTGTCGCTCAGCAGATGCGAACGCCACTCAAGCAGTGTGCTACGCAATTAAACGACTTTAGAAAGCTCTCTGCACAGCTTCGTAATAAAAATACCAAAGAGCACACAACAGTTAGCCAACTGCAAACGCAAATTACCGACACATTATTACTGCAATACCCTGATCAGCACATTAATTGGTTAAGTGAGCCAATAGCAGCCACCTTAAAAAGTGATGCAATGCTATTACCTGCTATTCTCAATTTGCTACAAAATGCATGCATTGCTAATCAAAAAAATAACCAAACCGAGTTAGAGCTACGCTGGCAGCAAAATAATCAACATAGTGAATGTGTATATTTGCTAATTCGTGATTTTGGCAGCGGTTTTAGCCAATCACAGTTAGCAGAGCTTGGTGGGCAACTTATGCCTAGTAGCCAAGGTATGGGGCTTGCGGTTTTGCTTTCTAATGTAACGTTTGAGCGCCTAAACGGCTCGCTTACTTTGTATAATCATGCTGGTGGCGGGGCGGTTGCTAAAGTAAAATTAGCCATAGTAAATAATGAGCAGTCACATACATGAAATTACTTATAATTGAAGACGATATAAACCTAGCCAGCACCCTCGCTAGGCGTTTAACAAAACAAGGCTATAGTTGTGAGGTTGCGCATAATCAAAGTGATGCATTACTAAGTGCGCATAAATACTTGCCAGATTGTATTTTGCTCGATATGAAATTGGGTGACGATAACGGCCTTGCCTTAATTAAGCCACTGCGCAGCTTATTAGCGCAGGCGCATATTGTATTACTAACCGGATTTGCAAGCATAGCCACCGCAGTAGAGGCCATGCGTTTGGGCGCTGACGACTACCTTACTAAACCCGTTGATATGGCCTCATTATTAAAGGCGCTAAACAACGATTTAAATACGCAAAATGTGAGCAGTATTGTAACACCAGTTATGTCGCCAGAGCGTTTAGAGTGGGAGCACATTCAGCAAGTACTGCATAGTAATAATGGTAATGTATCGGCCACTGCGAGGCAGTTAAATATGCACAGGCGCACATTGCAGCGTAAGTTACAAAAAAAGCCGGTTCAGCAGTAACCGCTTAAAGGATATAAAATGAGTGATGATGCGGCTACATTAATGCGTAATCAAAAAATTATATTATTCGATGCGCAGTGTAAATTATGTAGTGCGTGGTGTAATTTTATAATTAGTAACGATGCCAATGTCATTTTTAAACTATGCAGCGTGCAATCACCAAAAGGTGCACTGCTATTAACTCACTTTGGTTTTTCAACCACACAATACGCCTCAATGGTTTACCTACAAAACGGTAAAGCGTACACGCAAAGCCATGCTTTTTTTGAAGTAGTAAAGCAGCTAGGTTACCCCTATAAACTCGCCACTGTATTTAGTATTTTACCTAACACCTTTAATAATTGGCTGTACGATAAAATTGCTTTAAAACGTTATACCTTATTTGGCAAGTACAACTATTGCAGAATACCCAGCCCAGATGATGCAAAACATTACTTATAAATTAGTCATTCACACATTGGAGTATAAGTAGATGCTAGGTTTATGTGGCTGTGCTAAAATCGCCGCGTTTAATTTTAGCTAACGGTATAAAAGGTTTTTTTCATGGCAAACACAGCACATGCACTTCATATTTTGGTTAAGCACAAAGAAATAGCAGAAGACATTATTAAGCAATTAGGTAAAGGTGCAAAGTTTCAAACCTTAGCTAAAAAATATTCGTCGTGCCCATCGGGTAAAAAAGGCGGTGACCTAGGCGAATTTAGACGCGGGCAAATGGTTCCGCAGTTTGACAAAATAGCCTTTAATGGCGCAATTTTAGAGCCGCATTTAGTTAAAACTAAATTTGGCTGGCATGTTATTAAAGTACTTTACCGTACTTAATTATTTGTTGGCGTTTTATATAAAGGCTGTCCAACGCAGCCTTTTAGTTATAACCTTACCCGATTATTAATTATCCAAATTAAACTCAATTGTCATTTCTAAGTTTTTGTCAGGTACAGCAACACCATTAACAACTTTAGGTGAGTATTGCCATTTAGATAGGGCACGCTTGGCTTCGCTATTAAACACTTGCTCAGGTTTTGCGTTAATAACTTTAATATTACTTGTGCGCCCATAACTATCTACACAAATCACTGCAGCCATTGATTTACATGACATCGTTTCCTCTGGTGAATGGGGCGTTACTTTGAAGCGTCAAACTCCGACAGTGAGGCATTAGTGTTATGTTGCAAAACAGAAGTAAAAAATTTATCGTAAACATCGTTGAGCTGTTTATTGTAATCGCTCCAACCTTCTAAGTTTACTCTAAATTCCAAATTCGAATAAGCATACTCAGATAGCGCATCAATATTAGTTTTGTTACATTGCTCCTGCGGTGCAAGTGCATCTTTTGTACCGGAGCCGTTAATATTGAATCCATACACCATAGAATGCAGTGTTAGTTCAATGCTTGCTTTTTCGGCCCAATCCAAACCCTCTGTTGCTTTATTCCATGCTGTTTTCACATGCAAAGGCGCATTAACAGGAGGGAAATGTATACTTCTAGACTCACCTATTTCAACGATGCCATCATTATTTAAATCTACCAAATCTGAGCCATCAGGTTGGCTTAATAGATTTTGAGCACCTTCGGCACTTAATGAATCAACATTAATAGTAGAGGCGAGGCTATTGGCTTTTTTTACGAGTTGTAGTTCATCAGTAGTGAGTGACTTTAAAAATGCCTTTGGGGTATTAGTGTCTTCATTTGCTTGCTTTAGAATGTCTGCAAATCCAGAAATTTCAGTTTCATTTAAATCACGGATTTGTAGTTTATTTAGCGAAGAGACGCTTAGTGTAGTATCAATATTTAACATTATACGTTCCCTATATGATTAAACAGGTACCCATACCTCTTATAGTAAGCAGGATAGTTTTGATGTAGTTTATAGACGGCATAATATTGCCGATGTCTTCTTTAAAGCATTACTCGATAAATAGGTACAAGTTACATGCCAAAATAATTAAACGAAGAAATAGAGATATGTTGAAGTTCGTTATATCAGGAGGAAGCATTGGACTGCTCATCTCTCTAATTAAAAACTAAGTTTATATGTTGTTAGTTATAGAGGATTGTAAAAAAACGCCCACTATTAATTAGCGGGCGTTTTAATGTTGAAATACTTAGCCAATTTTATTTATAAAGCTAATAACTAAACTTCTTGCTTGGCTTCTTCTTCACTAATTTGTTTAAGTGCTTGAATAAACGAATCGCTTGGTTGTCCGCCACTAATTGCATATTTATCGTTGATAATAAATGTAGGGACTGAGGTAATACCCATTTGCTTAAAGCGATCTTGCTCTTGGCGCACTGTTTGTACGTATTTGTCTGAGTGTAAAATACTACGCGCCTGTTCTTTATCAAGGCCAACACTCGCTACTACATCAAGCAGAGCGTCTTCCTGATTTAAGTATTTTAAATCGGTGAAGTGTGCTTCAAAAAAGGCGAGTTTTAACTGCGTTTGTTTGCCTTGTTCACGCGCCCATGTAAGTAGGCGGTGTAAATCAAAGCTATTGATCATGATACGTTTGCCATCAAAATTAAACGTAAAGCCAGCACGTTTTCCTGCTTCGAACATGTTTTTACGATTTTCATCGCCTTGCTCTTCGCTTAGGTTGTACTTTTGCATTAAGTGTTCGTTTAAATCTTGACCTTCAAGTGGCATATCAGGGTTTAGCTCAAAAGGATGCCACGTAATATCTGCACTCATTTCGTCTTTAAGTTGGCCAAGCGCTGTCTCTAGGTTTTTATAACCTACCACACACCATGGGCACATTACGTCTGACACGATATCAATTTTAAAGTTTTTCATATTCATCCTTTTGCGGATTGCTTTGGTATAACAGGGATATTGGGATGAAGTATGCATTATCAATCCTTAAACTAAAAAGAGCAGCTAATGGCTGCTCTTTATAAAAGGTTTAAGCGTTAATCCCGAATGGGTCGTCAATACTATAACTTGGTTGTGTAAACCAATGTGGGCCGTTGTCGGTCATATAAAAGTGATCCTCTAAACGTACGCCAAATTCATCGGGTATAACTAGCATTGGCTCGTTACTAAAACACATGCCAGGTGCAAGTGGGGTTTTGTTTCCACCTACTAAATAAGGCCACTCGTGAATATCTAAGCCAATTCCATGGCCCGTACGATGCGGGCAGCCGGGTGTTTGATACTGTGGTCCCAATCCTTGAGCCGCTAAATAGTGACGAGCACCTGCGTCAACATCTTCGCAGGTAGCACCAATATTAGCGGCGTTAAATGCGGCTATTTGCGCTGCTTTTTCATGATCCCAAAACATGCGCTGGCGCATAGTGGGCTCACCAAATACATACGTGCGGGTTATGTCTGATAGGTAATCGTATACTTTACAGCCGGTATCTATTAATACCATATCGCCTTTTTTAAGTACTTGTGCATCTTTAACACCATGCGGGAATGAGGTCGCCACACCAAACAATACAATGCAAAAATAGTTACCAGGCGCGCCTACCTTTTGATGCGCTTTTTTAATAAAAGCCTCTACTTCTGTGGTGGTAATACCTTCGTAAAGCATGCTAGCAGTTGCTTGGTGTACAGCTAAGGTCATGTCCATTGCGCATTGCATAAGCGCTAATTCGTTTACCGACTTATGCATTCTACAGTGTGCAGTAACGCTTTGCGCATTGATTATATTTAAGTTTTTTTGCGCTTTGTTAATACCATCGAATATAAAAAACTGTGCACTTTCATCAATGCCTATTGTGGCATTGGCATTAATGTTTAGTTGCTTTAATACGTTAACAAATAGCGCATAAGGGTTTTCGTGCTCTTGCCAGCAATGAATTGGGCCTTCAACCACTTTAAAGCCATTTAGGGTACCAATTTCAAAATAAGGGGCTATGTATTGTACTTCACCAACAGCAGGGAGTATTGCGCCAACCATTCGCTCGCTTGCATACCATTTCATACCTGTAAAGTAGGTGAGGTTTGACCCTGCGTTTAAATAAATGGCATCTATGTTATTGGCCGCCATATAAGCTTGCGCTTTTGCTATTCGCTCAATATGTTCATCAGCTTGAATAGGCTGTACCGAATGGGTCATGTTACTTAAACTGGCCAGCGCTTGCTCTGGGGTATTGATACCCACACCGATTGTGCTCATAGGCTTCTCCTTAGAATTTTTTAACATTGTGAATAATGTATGTTTTAAATTCAATTATCTGCGACCAGCCGCATTTATAATTACTTTAATGAGGCTGGCCCAAGTAAAAAGCTATGTAGTGTGGAAATGGGCGTAAATGCCCATTTTTGCTATTTTTTTGCGTAAGCAAGGCGTGTTAATTTATTACTAGTGTGGTAGCTATCTAGCCCAGTTACAGCCACTGTTTCTATTGCTTGCAAGTCTAAAAAGCCATCGCTTTGCAGGGCAACTTCGTCTAAATATACATCGGTAATTTCACCTATAACCAACTCGGTGCCATTAACGGCTAAGTGTTGGTGCTCAACGAATTTTACAGAGTATTTTAATCGCGACTCTTGCACAAATGGGGCTGTAAATTCATTTAAGTATTCTGGCGTTAAACCTGTTGCGTCAAATTCTGACTCGCCTTTATCGTAGCGGGCTGAGGTTTGATGAGCTTGCTTATAAATAGCTTTATTAACTTGGTTAATGGTGTAACTACCCGTTTCTATGATGTTTTCAAACGTATGGCGGGGCACGCTATTGGGGCGCATGATCATGCCAACCAGTGGCGGGTGAGCACCTAAATGTATAACAGAGCTAACAATGGCAAGATTAGTGTTGCCTTGTTTGTCTTGCGTGCCAATTAAGTTGGCGCTTTTAAAACCCGAAAGCGAATTAATTAAATGAGTACGGGTGTGTTTTTCAAGTGCGTTTATGCGCTCTTTAGTAAAATGCATTAAAGGTCCTTACCACGGTATGGTGTCCCCTTGCCAATCTAAATAGGCCGGTTCACCATTAAGTTCTATATGAGGGTTATTAAATGTGAGTGTAAAAAGCTGCTTAGCTACAAATTCAGCTGTAAAAAGCTTTCCCGCAGGTACGTTTTTTTGAAATGGTTTTGAAAGCACTGTATCGGTTGTGCCCGGGTGAAATAACACCAGCTTGGTATTTTTAGCCCGGCGAGCTAGTTCTACCGCTGCGGTTTTAAACAGCATGTTTAAGGCCGCTTTAGATGCCCGATAAGTATACCAACCGCCCAATTTATTATCGTTAATACTGCCAACCCGCGCACTGAGCGCCGTTATTGTGCAATGCGTTTTATGTGTTAAAAGCGGCAAAATGCTCTGTAAGCACAGCAGGGGAGTAAGTGTGTTAGCGCTAAATAATTCGTTAAAGTAATCGGCGTTTAAATCTTCTAGCTTTTTTTCAGGCATGTGGGTTTTGTTGTGCAGTGTGCCATTAAACATAATAACTTGTTTTATATCAGCATTTTGCTCTTTTAAGTAGGCGGTTACTTTAGCTAGGCTTTGCTTTGTGTAATCGGTTTTTAAGTAAACAACACTGCCATCTGGCTCAGTAGATTTAGCGCTTACGCATACAATTTGATAAAGCGGCACATTAATTTGTAAATGCTCAATATAGGCTTTTGCTATTGCACTACTTGCGCCAAATAAAACAATCGTTTTCATTTAACACCTCTGGTTTTAATACTACATTGGCCATTTGAACATTTGGTATTTGGCATTAAAAAGCGGCTAATTGAGTGCCTATACTTTGCAAAAAACAAGTATCCGCAGTCAGCGAAGAAACTAATTATTGGCAAGCGAAAAATTTTCAACCAGCGATGCTTACCTACAATTTTCCATGCTTGGTATGTAACATCTAAGCCGTATATCATTTCACCAGTGTGTGTTTGCGCTTGTAAATAAGTCATTGCTTTATCTTTATCAATATATGAATAGCGCTCACTAAAATCGGCGGCGTTAAGATCTTCAAGCTTAATTTTATTTTTAGTGTCTGATTGCTTTAGCTGCGCCATTTCGGTGCTACAAAGGGGGCAGTTACCATCATAAAAAATGATCATAAAATTGGTTAGCGTTTATTTTTCATATACTTTTTTACGACAAAGCATTGCAAATGGATCTATTAAATATTGCTTCATAATGATATTAATAGCACTCCACGAAACAAAGGAGACTGAGAAATGAGTGAACAATATGCCGCCTTGCGAGGTAATGTAAATTTACTAGGGCAATTATTAGGGCAAACAATTAAAGATGCCCAAGGCCAAGCGATTTTAGATAAAGTAGAAGAAATTCGAGCTTTATCAAAGTCATCTCGCAGTGGTAACGAAGACGACCGTCAAGCATTAATAGAAGTATTACATGCGCTTAGTGACGAAGAGCTTTTACCGGTTGCCCGTTCATTTAATCATTTTTTAAATTTAGCTAATGTAGCAGAGCAGTTCCACACTGTTTCGCGTTTTAATGATGTTGGCTTTTGCCAACTAAACCCTCTCACTCAAACATTAAAAACGTTAACTGCAAAAGCAAAAGAAGGCCAATTAGACAGTAATCATCTGGCCGAAACACTCTCAAAACTCCACATAAACTTAGTATTAACTGCTCACCCAACCGAGGTGACGCGCCGCACAATGATCAACAAACAGGTTGAACTCAGTGAATGTTTAGCATCACTTGAACGCAAAGATAATTTAGAGCAAGAACGCACTGCTATTTTAAACCGTATTGCACAGCTTATTAGCCAAGCGTGGCACACAGACGACATTCGTCGTTCGCGTCCTACGCCTATTGATGAAGCTAAATGGGGCTATGCAGTTATTGAAAATAGCTTGTGGCATGCTGTGCCGCGTTTTTTACGTGAGTTTTCAGATCAAGTAAAAGAGCATTTAAGTTTAGAATTACCAATCGATTACAGCCCCATAGAGTTTACCTCTTGGATGGGGGGAGACCGCGACGGTAACCCGTTTGTGACCGCGCAAGTGACTTCTGAAGTACTTGATCACGGTCGTTGGATGGCGCTTAATTTATATATTCAAGACTTAAAAACATTGTGCGCTGAGCTTTCTATGTCTGATGCAAGCGATGAGCTTATTGAACTTGCAGGGCAAGAATTTGAACCATACCGTGCAGTAATTAAAAAGCTTAAAACGCAAGTTGCTGAAACTGTGGCTCATTTAGGCGCTAAAATTAAAAATAAGCGCAGTGACTCACAAGATTTAATTACTGATATTAATCAAATTAAACACCCAATAGAAGTGTGTTACCGCTCGTTATTAAAGTGCAACATGAAAGTAGTTGCTGATGGCTTATTACTTGATTTACTGCACCGTATTAATAGCTTTGGCCTGCGTTTAGCTAAATTAGATGTACGCCAAGATTCTGATCGTCACAGCGATGTGTTTTCAGAGCTAACACGCCACTTAGGCTTAGGTGATTACAACCAGTGGCAAGAGCAAGACAAGCAAGCATTTTTGCTTACTGAGCTTAATTCTCGTCGCCCGCTCATCCCTAAAAATTGGCAACCAAGCCCAGAGGTGCAAGAAGTACTCGACACCTTCGATGTAATTGCAAAGCAAGATGAAAAAACATTTGGCTTATACATCATTTCAATGGCGCGTACTGCCTCAGATATTTTAGCGGTACAGCTACTGTTAAAAGAAAGTGGTTGTCAGTTTGATTTACCCGTTGCGCCATTATTTGAAACACTTGACGATTTAAATGCGGGTAGCGATGTAATTACTACACTGCTTGATAACGTGTGGTATCGCGGGCACATTAAAAACACGCAAAATGTAATGATTGGTTATTCTGATTCTGCCAAAGATGCAGGCATGATGGCTGCAGGTTGGGCGCAGTACGAAGCAATGGATAAATTAGTACAGCTTGCCGATGAACGTGGCATTGAGCTTGTTTTATTTCACGGCCGTGGCGGTACAGTTGGGCGTGGCGGGGCACCTGCTGCTCAAGCGCTACATTCACAACCACCAGGTTCTTTAAAAGGCGGCTTACGTGTAACTGAGCAGGGCGAAATGATCCGCTTTAAGTTTGGTTTACCAGATGTTGCACTGCAAAGCTTAAATATTTACGCAGGTGCAGTACTGCAAAGTAACTTATTACCACCACCGGAGCCAAAACCGCAGTGGCGTGAAGTAATGAAGTTAATAACTGAAGAGTCGTGTGAGCATTACCGTAATGTAGTTCGTCATGATGAAAACTTTGTACCTTACTTTAGAATGGCTACCCCAGAGCTTGAGCTGTCTAAATTACCATTAGGCTCACGCCCTGCTAAGCGTAATCCAAATGGTGGCGTAGAAAGTTTACGTGCCATTCCGTGGATTTTTGCATGGAGTCAAAACCGTTTAATGCTGCCTGCATGGCTAGGTGCATTAACAGGCTTAAAAGCAGCGCTTGATAAGTATGGACTTGAAACGCTACATGAAATGAGCCTGCAATGGCCGTTCTTCAGAGCGCGCCTAGAAATGCTAGAAATGGTATTTAGTAAAGCCGACAGCTGGTTAAGTGAGCATTACGATAACGCGCTGGTGGAGGATATGTACAAACCACTGGGTGTGTCACTGCGTAAAGAGCTTGAAGAAGCGATTAGCCTTGTTCAGTCACTCAGCCCGCAAAAAAGCTTATTAGCGGACCAACCATGGATCAAAGAGTCTATTGGACTTCGTAATCCGTACACTGATCCGCTTAATGTACTGCAAGTTGAGCTACTACGACGTGCACGTTCAAGCGAAATGGGCAGCGAAGGCGACATTGATAATGCATTAATGATCACCATGACAGGTATTGCGGCAGGTATGCGCAATACAGGTTAATTACGTGACTTTATTATAGTGATAGTGAATCACTAATTTAATGTAAACGTTATTTTAAAAGGGAACACGGTGTGTTCCTTTTTTTGCGTTTAATGACATAGGGCCTGTTTATCTTTCGAGGTTAAATTTGCAGCAGTGTGTTTGGTATTTAGGCAAGGCAGAGTCTATGTAGTGTGGTTATTCCCCATAAATAGGCGATAACGCAGTATAAATACCAAACACGCGCTGCCTGAAGGTTCGTCCTAGGGACGATTAACTCTTTGTTGCCTACATGGATGTAGGTAAGGGGCGAGAGCAGGACGCGGAAGCTTTGCTCGGTTTTTACTTAGCCCACTAGGTTACAAACCTCGCGCCACGATTAAATCGTCCCTAGTTAGAACAAATTTTAATCCTGAAAGGTCAACAGGCCCTAGCAATTTGGGCCTTAACCTTTTAAACTACTTAGCCATTGAATAATTATAATATGTTATGGCTTCAGCAACTTTTACTGTGCAACAAGACACAGCCCTTACAAATTCACATATCTCTTTAAGCGTAGCGCAAACTCAAGCTTTACGCGGTCAGTTAAAAACCCAACGCGGCATTTTAAATTCTAATAATATAAAACAACTATGTGCGCAATTTAATGTATCCGATGATGCGTTATTACAAGGTTTGGTACCGCTTGCCTCTGAATTTTCAGTGGCTCCCGTTTCACACTTTCATGTAGGTGCAATTGTTAAAGCGCTTGATGAGCAAGGCGATGTAAATTTTTATTTTGGTGCTAATGTAGAGTTTGACCATCAAGCACTTAGCCTCGTGGTACATGCTGAGCAGTCGGCTATTAATAATGCTTGGCTAAACGGCGCTAAAAAAATAGTCAAAATAGCAATTAGTGATGCACCATGCGGCTATTGTAGGCAGTTTATGAATGAGCTGGCCGATGCCAAAGAATTTGATATTTTACTGCCAGAGAAGCATTTTAAACTCGCTGATTTACTACCACATTCATTTGGGCCTACCGATTTAGGTAACGAATTTAGTTTGTTTAATCCAAAGCCTCATCAACAAGCGTTTGCTAATACTGAGCTTGATGACAAATTAGCAGCCATGGCGCTAAATGCGTATGTACCCTATAGCCAAAATTTTAGTGCTGTTAAAATTAGTACTTTTGACGATGGTGATTTTTACGGCAGTTACGCAGAAAATGCAGCTTATAGCCCAAGCCTTTCACCACTGCAAAGTGCGCTTAGTCAGCTGTTTTTAGCGGGGCTTAGCTTTAATGGTAATACGGTACAAGCAATTACCCTTTTAGAAACACAAGGTCATGAAAATCAAGGTGGTGTGGCACGTGCCGTACTCGCAAGCTTTGACAACCTACCTGAAATAGAAGTGATAAGCGCAGAGCTAAGGTTAAGCTAAAAACAATAAAGCACAGCAATTGCTGTGCTTTATACGTTTAATTAAAGTGCTAAGAAGGGATTAGCCTAATAGTACTTTTGCAGCTTCTAATACCACTGCTACAGATTTTTTCTCGATTTCACCGTGGTCAACATTTGGAATTTCTTGACGAGTACGGTTTACCAGCACACCGGCAACACACGCAGCTTTAAGGCCAAGGGCTGCACACATTGTAAATAATGTCGCCGACTCCATTTCGTAGTTCATCACGCCTAGGTTTTGCCATTCTTCACAGCTACCTTGTAACGACTTTGGTACGTAGCCCGAGTGCGTATCGTAACGCTCTTGGCCTGGGTAGAACGTATCGCTCGATGCAGTAATACCAATATGAAAATCAATATCTAGGTTTTTACATGCTTGCACCATAGCTTGTGTAGCAAAAAAGTCAGACACAGCAGGGTAGCTAAGCGGTGCAAAGTGCTGGCTTGCGCCATCTAAACGCACTGATGCTTGGCTAACTAAAATATCACCTTCGTTAATATGTGGCTGAATAGCACCTGTAGTACCAATACGTAAAAAAGTACGAACACCAAGTTGCGCTAACTCTTCTACTGCAATTGATGTAGATGGGCCGCCAATACCGGTTGAACAAATCACTACAGAGTGACCATTCATCTGGCCTAAATAAACATGAAACTCACGTGTTTGAGCTAGGCAGGTTGGGTTATCTAGGAATTGCGAAATGCGTGCTGCACGATCTGGGTCACCCGGTACAATGGCAAGCTGCGCCCCTTTTAAATCGTCAATGCATAATCCTAAGTGAAATACCTTTTCCATAACTAAGCCTTTTATAAAAATTTGTTGTCAATCTAGCATCATTACGACAAATGTAAATGATGTACAGGACGTATGTCCGTTGTTGAAAAATACTGATAAATGCTAGGTTTATTCATCAACACTGAATATTAAATCATACGCGCAAAATCTGTTTAAAATCGGGTGGTTGACTTGTTAATTCATACCCTATATGTATTTGCTATGGTGATAATTTAAGTTTATCAATAAGTGGTTTTTATTAGCTTTAATTAATGTTTATCAATGTGTTACGAGCTGTTTGTTAGTTTATATGTAGCTTGTGCTACAGCAGCGCCTAAAATAGTAAGCCGATTAAGTAAACAAGAAAAAAGTTATTTGCAAATACTCAATCTTTTTTAGTTTTTGCATAACTAATCAAAATCACGTGAATAAGAATACACAAGTATAGGATTTATTATGAGCACACAATTTGACGCGTTTAAACGAAAAGTAGAACACTGCTTATGCGCACCTGGCGATGGCGTATTTACAGTAAATACCGCAAAAGAGCGCAAAGCGGCCTTACGTAATAAATTGTATGGGCAAAGTGAAAACGTAGACACGCTTTGGCGCGACTCTTTAACTGAGCTACCAAACTCGCCACACAAAGCGGTTATGCTGGGCATTAGCTCAGATTGTGGTGGTGGTATTTTACGTGGCGCAAACTGGGGGCCATTGTTTGTGCGCTCTGCGCTGATAGATCAACAACCGCAGTGTCACTCATTCGATTTAGGCGATGTACGGGTAATACCTCACTTATTGCACGATAAATACTTAAACGATGCAACCATTTCTAATTGTCAAAAAGCCCTTTACGGTGATGAAAATGATGATTATTACGTAAGCCCGCTTTCAATTACTGAAGACGTGTGCGATAGCTTTTATGCAACGTTTAAAGACAAGGGTATTTTTGGTATAGGTGGCGATCATTCAATTAGCTACCCGCTAACTAAAGCGTACTTAAAAGCAAAGCGTGAGCAAGGTAAGCGTACTGCCATTATTCACTTTGATGCGCACACAGATTTATTAGTAGAGCGTTTAGGTATAGATTTATGCTTTGGTTCGTGGTGTACACATATTTTAGAATTTTTACCGGCGCCGCATCATTTAATTCAATTTGGTATACGTTCAAGCGGTAAACCAAAAGCGCATTGGGAAAGCACCTTTGGTGTTAAACAGCATTGGGCTGCTGAAATAATAGAACGTGGTGCTAAAGCGGTTGCTGCCGAAACCATTGGACAGTTAAAAGCTGATAAGGTAGATGAAGTGTATGTAAGCTTTGATATAGATGCGCTAGATGCCGAATTTGCATCAGCAACGGGCACGCCAGAAGATAACGGTTTAACCCCACAGCACGCACTTGATATTTTATCGGCTATTGCTGATGAGTTTCCTATTACCGGCGCGGATATGATGGAAATAGCCCCATTTACCGACAGCTCTTTAGTAGGTCAATCAAGTTCAGAAACAACGCTACGTGAGGGCGCTAAAATTTCTGCATTTTTAATTGGCGCAATGAACAAATAGTAAGTTAAAACTTAAAAAATCTAGTCCTATCAGCGTATAGGGCTAGGTTTATTAGGCTAAAAACTAGCGGTACGGTTACCCTCAACTATAGTTGGTTTATACCCATTCATAGTTTAAAGGCGTAATTAAATGAAGTTGTATTTACTTATTCTGTGTTTTGCATGCATAAGGGTTAATGCAGCTGAAATTACTATTGTTACGGAGGTTTTTCCTGACTTTCAATATATTGATGAAAACGGACAATTAGCGGGTCGCTCGGTCGATAAAGTAAAAAGTGCACTTGATAACTCAGATATAAAATACACTATGCTGGCGCACAGCTGGGCGCTCTCTTATAACGCAGTATTAAGAGACACTAATACATGTATTTTTTCAATTGTAAGGTTACCTAAACGAGAAGATAAATTTAGTTGGGTTGCCGAACTTGAAAGTTTTGACTCTGCCATTTATGCGCTTAAATCACGTAATATTCGCTTAAAAACACTCAATGATGCAAAAGAATATAAAACGGCGGTGCTTCGCGATAACTTTAGTCATCATTACTTATTGGAGCGTGGTTTTAGCGAATCAAAAAACTTATTAATTATTGATAGCCTAGATAAAATAGACAAACTCATAAGCACTCGCTACGATATTTTAGATTTTGTTATTTTAAGTAAAAAGCAATTTAAGTACCGCGCACAATTTGAGCCAAAACTGAAGCTACTCGAGCCCATCCTCAACCTTAACACTCAGCAATCTCCTTTGTATTTTGCCTGCAACGTCAATATGCCTCAAAGCCTGCAAGATCGTCTTTCAGCCGCGTTTGATGAAGCTAAAAAGCAAAAAAAATAATATAATTCAGTTACCTAAACGTATTTTATTAAATTCTATAAATATAAATTGCCGCGCTTAAAAAACCGACTATAATCAGCTGCTTTTTATTGAAAAAGCGCTAACTTTTTGGAGCGTTAAATGGGTGATTTAATCGGGATTAGCTTGTTGATCTTGATCAGTGCGTTGTTTGCAATGTCGGAAATTGCAATAGCTGCATCGCGTAAAATTAAGCTGCGAGTAATGGCAGATGAAGGCAGCGATAATGCAGCGGCGGTATTAAAGCTACAAGAAAACCCTGGAGCATTTTTTGCGATGATACAAATAGCGCTTAATGCTATTGCCATTTTAGGCGGTATTGTGGGTGAGCAAGCGTTGTCGCCTTATGTTCAAAGTGTACTGGTGATTTTTTATCAGGGTGAGCACGTAGAAAAAATTAGCTTTTTATTTTCATTTTTTACTATTACCTCATTGTTTATTTTGTTTGCCGATTTAATGCCAAAGCGTTTAGCGATGATCATGCCTGAGGCTGTAGCGGTAAGAGTGGTGACTATTATGCGCTGGGTTACGTTTGCGCTTACACCGCTGGTAATGTTTTTTAATGGTGTAACCAACTTTGTACTGCGTTTATTTAAAGTACCTGCTGAGCGTGAAGACATTGTAACAACAGAAGATATAGTTGCGATGATGGATGCTGGCGCAGAGTATGGCAGCTTACAGCAACAAGAATACGAGCTAATAGGTAACGTTTTTGATTTAGAAGCGCGGTTTTTATCAAGTGTAATGACACCACGCGACCAAATTGTATATTTTGATTTAAATGAAAGTAGCCACGATATAGCCACCAAAATTATAGATCACCCTCATAATCATTTTTTAGTGGTGTCGGGTAATTTAGATAAATTACGCGGCTCGGTAGAGTCAAAAGATATACTACGCCAAGTGCTTAAAGGTGAGCCTGCCACGATTAAACAAGAGCTAGTTGAAGCCGATGTTTTTTACTTGCCCGAAACACTAAGCCTATCTGAGGCGCTAAATGCATTTAAAAGTGCAGCTAAACCGTTTGCTGTAGTGGTAAACGAGTACGCGTTATTGGTTGGTATAGTGACCGTAAAAGATTTAATGAAAGGTTTTATGGGGGATTTAATTACGCACCAAGGTGATGAGCTTATTATTGCTCGCGATGAAAATTCATGGCTGGTAGATGGTTTAACGCCCATTTCTGATTTAGCTAAGGTTTTAGATATTGAAGAATTTCCTGATCAAATGCATTTTGAAACAGTAGCCGGTTTTTTAATTTACACCATGAAACGGATTCCTAAACGCGCAGAACATTTAAGCTTTAATGGGTTTAAGTTTGAAGTAGTCGATGTTGAGGGGATAAGGGTAGAGCAATTACTGGTGTCACGGGTTAAAAACCCCCTTTAAACTATTATAAAAAAGCCAAGCCATACTTGGCTTTTTTATTGCTTTGCATGTAATGATACAAATATGCAGTGTTTATTTTTCATACTTCCTTGTTTTTATTTTCACCTAGTTAACATTTTCTACAACCTAGTAATTAGGTTTAATTTTCAACTGTAAGTTAGTGTAAATTTACGCCTTTTAAGATTTATAATCCTATTGAATTGCTTTAGAATGATCGTTCATTCTAGAGATAAATAGACTAAAAGGTATTTAACATGCAGCGTTCCCGCATCGCTTTATTTGTATTAACAGCCCTGGTTGGGTCTGTTGCTTTAACAGGTTGTGACCAAGCAGCTGATTCGCAACAAGCTTCAGCGCCTCAAGCAGTACCTGTTGGTGTAATTACATTAAAAAGCCAAGCGCTTACACTAAAAAAGGAGCTTCCTGGTCGCATAAGCGCATTTCAGATTGCTGAAATTCGCCCACAAGTAAGTGGTATTGTGCAATCACGTTTATTTAAAGAAGGTGCGCAGGTTAAACAAGGCCAAGCGCTTTACCAAATTGACCCCGCTACGTTTGACGCAGACCTTGCTGCAAGCGAAGCCGCCGTTGCACGCGCAGAGGCAAGCATTGCAAGTACAAAATCTAAAGCGTCTCGTTACAGTGAGCTGTTAAAAATTAAAGCAGTAAGCCAGCAAGATTTTGATGAAGCAGATGCTGCACAAAAGCAAGCTCAAGCAGAATTACTAACAGCAAAAGCGCAACTTAAAACAGCGCAAATTAACCTTGATTACAGCCATGTGTCTTCTCCAATTAGTGGCCAAATTAGTAAATCAAGCGTAACGGTAGGTGCACTTGTGAGTGCAAATCAAACTACGGCACTTGCTACCGTGACGCAACTTGACCCAATTTATGTTGATTTAACACAATCGAGCAACGAGCTGACTCAGCTTAAAAAAGCCATTGCTTCGGGTTCGTTAAGTGTTGACTCAAAAGAACAAGCCGACGTTGAACTACAAATGGAAGATGGTTCTATTTATCCACTTAAAGGTACTTTACAGTTCTCTGAGGTTACCGTTGATCCAAGCACAGGATCTGTGACTTTACGTGCAAAATTTCCAAACCCTGACAAATTATTACTACCCGGTATGTATGCACGTGCATCGGTGGTTGAAGGCGTAAAAGAAGACGCTATTTTAGTACCGCAGCGTGGAGTAAGCCGAAACACCAAAGGCGAGCCAACAGCAATGGTAGTAAGTAAAGAAAACACAGTTGAAAGCCGCGTGTTAAAAGTAGATAGAACGATTGGCTCTAACTGGTTAGTAACCGGTGGATTAGCTGATGGCGATAAAGTAATTGTTGAAGGCTTACAAAAAATTCGCCCAGGTGCACCGGTTAGCCCTTCAGAAGTTTCACCGTCTGCAACAGCCGACAAAGCGCAATAACGGAGAGTTTTAATGTCACGATTTTTTATCGACAGACCCATCTTTGCGTGGGTGCTTGCTATCGTGGTTATGCTTGCAGGTGTGTTGGCTATTCAAAGCTTACCAATAGCACAATACCCGTCAATTGCACCGCCAGCAATTAGCATTACCGCTACTTACCCTGGGGCATCAGCTCGTACTTTAGAAGATACGGTTACTCAGGTTATAGAGCAAAAAATGAAAGGACTTGATGGCTTGTTGTATATGTCATCTACGTCTGAGTCGAGCGGCTCAGCTACGCTTACGCTTTCATTTAGTGCAGAAACAGACCCAGATATTGCGCAGGTTCAAGTGCAAAACAAGTTAGCAACTGCCACGCCACTTTTACCCGAAGAAGTGCAAAGGCAAGGTGTTGCAGTTGCTAAGTCAGCGCGTAACTTTTTAATGGTTTTAGGTTTTGTATCAAAAGACGGCAGTATGACCAATATTGATATTGGTGATTATGTGTCATCTAATGTGCAAGACATTGTATCGCGTGTAGAAGGGGTGGGTGAGGTTCAGCTATTTGGTTCGCAATATGCTATGCGTATATGGTTAGACCCAGCTAAGTTACAAAACTACAAACTAACGCCTGCTGATATCAGCACGTCAATTAGTGCTCAAAATGCGCAAGTATCTGCCGGTCAGTTAGGCGGTATGCCAGCGGTTGAAGGGCAGCAGTTAAATGCAACAGTTACAGCGCAAAGCCGTTTACAAACCGCAGCAGAGTTTGAACAAATTATAGTGAAAGCGAATGCTGATGGCTCATTTGTTCGCCTTGAAGATGTAGCACGTGTAGAGCTAGGTGGCGAAAGCTACCGAGTTGTAGCACGCTACGATGGTCAACCTGCATCGGGATTAGGTATTAAGCTTGCCAGTGGTGCAAATGCCCTTGATACAGCCGAAGGTGTGAAAGCTGCGATTGCAGAGCTTAAAGAGTTTTTCCCTGAAGGGTTAGACGTAGTTGTACCATACGACACCACGCCATTTGTATCGCTATCGATTGAAAAAGTGGTGCACACATTAATCGAAGCCGTAGTGCTTGTTTTTGTTGTTATGTATTTGTTTTTACAAAACTTTAGAGCAACGCTTATTCCTACGATTGCCGTGCCAGTGGTACTGTTAGGTACTTTTGGTATTTTATATGCCTTTGGCTATTCAATTAATACTTTAACCATGTTTGCTATGGTACTTGCCATTGGCCTGCTGGTTGATGATGCCATCGTTGTGGTTGAAAACGTTGAACGTGTAATGACCGAAGAAAAGCTCTCTGCGCTTGAGGCAACACGTAAATCAATGGATGAAATTAAAGGCGCGCTAGTGGGTATTGCTATGGTGCTCTCTGCGGTATTTATCCCAATGGCCTTTTTTAGTGGCTCTACCGGTATTATTTATCGTCAGTTCTCTATTACGCTTGTATCGGCAATGGGTTTATCGGTACTTGTGGCACTTATTCTAACACCTGCACTGTGTGCAACGCTTTTAAAACCGAGCCATGTTCACGATAACAGCTCGTTATTTGGTCGTTTTTTTAGTGGCTTTAACCGCGGGTTTGATAAAACTAATTCAGGCGCACAAAGCTTTGTGAGTCGTATGATCCGTTTATCTAAGCGCTACCTTTTATGTTATGGCCTTATTGTTGCGGGTATGGTGTATATCTTCTCAGGCTTACCAACGGCATTTTTACCCGATGAAGACCAAGGTATTTTGTTTAATCAGGTGTCGTTGCCAGCAGGCTCAACAACTGAAGAAACGCTTGAAGTAGTTAAAAAAGTAGAAAACCATTACCTAAATGACCAATCTGAAGCTGTTAACGGTATTTTTACGGTAACCGGCTTTAGCTTTGCAGGTTCTGGACAAAACTCTGCAATTGGTTTTGTAAACTTTAAACATTGGGATGAGCGTGAACGCGATGATTTATCTGTGCAAGGTGTTGCAGGTAAAGCTATGGGGTATTTTTCTACTATTAAAGAAGCGTTTGTATTTGCCTTTCCGCCGCCAGCGATTGTGGAGCTAGGTACGGCTAACGGTTTTAATATTTTCTTACAAGACCGCGTTGGACTTGGCCACGATGCATTACTGGCAGCGCGTAACCAACTATTAGGGTTAGCAAGTCAAAGCCCAATTCTTGCGGGTGTGCGCCCTAATGGCCAAGAAGATATGCCAGAGCTACAACTTGATGTAGACCTTGCTAAAGCTCAGGCACTGGGTGTTTCGCAAGCTAATATTAATAGCACGCTGGCTACAGCCTGGGGTAGTAGTTATGTCAATGACTTTATTGACCGTGGCCGTGTTAAAAAAGTATACCTACAAGGTGATGCCGATTCGCGCATGGTACCTGAGGATTTAAACAAGTGGTACGTGCGTAACGATAATGGCGACATGGTACCGTTTTCGGCTTTTGCTAGCTCGTTTTGGACTTATGGCTCACCACGCCTTGAGCGTTACAATGGTTTTTCAGCAATGGAAATTCAAGGTACTGCTGCGCCGGGTTACAGTACAGGCCAAGCAATGGATGAAATGGAACGTTTAGTTAAGCAACTACCTAATGGTATTGCATCTGAGTGGACGGGTATTTCATTTCAAGAGCGCTCAAGCAGCGGCCAAGCACCATTGCTCTATGGTTTATCGCTATTATTTGTATTTTTATGTTTAGCAGCCCTTTATGAAAGCTGGTCGGTACCGTTTGCTGTAATGCTTATTGTGCCACTGGGTATATTTGGTGCAACGGTTGCTGCACTAATGGCTGGTTTATCTAACGATATATACTTACAGGTTGGTTTGTTAACCACCATAGGTCTTGCCTCTAAAAATGCAATATTAATTGTAGAATTTGCGATTCATAAAATGCGAGAAGGCTTAGGCTTAGTTGATGCAGCTGTTGCTGCGGTACGCTTGCGTTTACGCCCAATACTTATGACATCTATGGCCTTTATTTGTGGTGTTATTCCGCTAGCTATTGCCTCAAGTGCAGGCTCAGGCGCACAAAATGCACTGGGTATTTCGATTATTGGTGGTACGCTTGCCTCGTCTATTTTAGTGGTGGTATTTGTGCCGTTATTCTTTGTATTGGTTCGTCGTTTATTCCCTATGGCGAATAACGAAGACAAAAAGGAGAGCGCACAATGAGCATAAAACGTCTTAGTTTAAGCGCCATTACGCTTGTTATTTTAAGCGGTTGCCAGTTAGCGCCAGAACAGCAAAACCTTGCTTTACCAGTGCCAGATGCGTATGCATCTGACGCTGAGGCGGCTTCTGCGCAACAACTACATTGGCAGCAGTTTTTTAATGACGAAAAACTACAAAAGTTAATTGGTTTAAGTCTTGAACATAATAAAGATATGCAAATTGCAGCGCTTAATGTGCAGCGTGTACGTGGCTTATACCAAATTGAAGACTCGGCTTTATACCCGTCGCTCGATTTAAATGGCAGTGGTACGCGCCAGCGTTTACCGGCTGACTTATCAAGTACGGGCGAGGCCGCAATCAGCTCACAATACAGTGCAACAGTGGGTATTACCTCTTATGAGTTAGATATTTGGGGTAAAGTGCGTAACCAATCTGAGCAAGCGCTGCAAAATTTGTATACCACTGAGCTTACTCAGTACAGTACGCAAATATCGCTGATAGCGGAACTTGTTAATGCATGGCTAAACTACGCCACTGACCTTCAGTTGTTAGAGCTTGCAAAAGAAACGTTAACTTCGCAGCAAGAGTCGTTATCGCTTACGCAAAAAAGCTTTGATTTAGGTGCTACATCGGCCATTACACTTGAGCAACTTAAAAGTACTGTTGCTACAGCTAAAGTAGATATTGCCACTTATAAACGCTTACTAAAGCGTGATAAAAGCGCGCTAGATTTACTTGTAGGGCAGCCTATTTCGAGTGATTTATTACCGACTAAATCGTTAACAAACTTGCTTGATTTACCAGAGATACCTGTTGGTTTACCGTCTGACTTACTTGCTCAACGCCCAGATATTAAAGCTGCCGAGCATGCGCTTTTAGCGGCCAATGCCAATATTGGTATTGCGCGTGCAGCCTTTTACCCAAGCATAAGCTTAACGGCAAATGCGGGCTCTGCATCAAGTGACTTAAGCGGCTTATTTGATTCAGGCTCAGGGACGTGGAGTTTTGTGCCTTCAGTAAGCTTACCCATTTTTAATATGGGCCGTAATCAAGCAAATCTTGATGTAGCAAAAGCCGACCAAGAAATTGCAGTGGCTACTTATCAGCAAAAAATTCAAACGGCGTTTCGCGAAACTGCCGATGCATTAGCTGATAGAGAAGGCTACAAAGAGCAGTTAAGTGCTCTTGATATGCTAATTAGCTCGCGCCAAATCACTTACGATTTATCAAAAATGCGTTATGAAAAAGGTGCCGATAGCTACTTACAGGTACTAGATGCACAGCGAACTTGGTATTCGGCTCAGCAACAGTTAATTACTGGCCAGCAAGCTTACCTTGCAAGCCAAATTAATTTGTATAAAGCCTTAGGTGGCGGTTGGAATACAGCTAATACACCAATGCAAAAAGTAGATTAGCCTCTACTCCCTTAGGGTAGATTTAGGGTTTTGGTTAAATAGTAAGTCTATATTTTATAGGCTTACTTTATTTAAGTATTTTAAGGTAAGTGATGCGATTAGCTTACCTTGTACTGAGTGTTTAGCTTAGTACGGGAGTGTTGTGATGACGACAAAAACGAAGAGGCATATTGATCCGGCGCTGGCGCAAGCTCGTCGCGATCAGGTACTTAGTGCGGCAGCAGAGTGCTTTCGCCGCAAAGGGTACCACGGCGCTGGCATGGCCGAAATATCTCGTACAGCAGGTATGAGTGCAGGGCATATTTATAATTACTTTGAAAGCAAAGAGGCAATAATTGAAAGTATTATTGCTAAAGACATGGAAGAAATGTTTTCTATCTTTCAAGAATTTGAAGATCACCCTGGCGATGTACTACAAGCACTGATTGATGGTTTAAACATTGGTGTACAGCGCCATATGGATACTGGCGCCTGTGTTATTGACCTAGACATGATGGCTGAGGCAGGACGAAACACCAAAGTAGCGTCGTTGTTGCGAGATATGGATATTCAAGCACGTGGGCGAATGAGGCAGTTACTTACAAGTGAGCGTAGTGCTTTAAAAGACATTGATGAGCGAGAGCTGGAAAGCCGTATTAATGTTATTTTTTCGATGATGGCAGGGTTGTTATTGAGAAAAATGCTCTACCCAGAACTCACCGAAGAAACAGTGCTTATTGCACTCAGACCAGCGATGAAAACACTGCTGATGCCGTTTGATAAAAAGCAGTAATACCAATTTGCAATAATACTTAACAAAAAAAGCGAGTCATAGGACTCGCTTTTTGTATTAAATTCGCTCTACACACCACAGTAAAGCCATTGCTGCTATTGCAAGCGAACCTATGGGCATTATCCATTTTATGTAGATTGGTTTATCTCTTAATATAAGCAACAGGGGGAGGGCTATACACAAAATACTCAACTGTCCTAGTTCAACTCCTAAGTTAAATGCTAAAATACTCAAAAGCTGGTAATCACTTGATAACCCAAGCTCACCGAGCACACTGGCAAAGCCCATACCGTGTAATAATCCAAATGCAAATGTTAGCCAACCTAAGCGCACTATAACCGGCCACACATTATTTACTGCGGCAAATAAAACCGAAATAGCAATACCAAGCTCTACCCAGCGGCTATTTGGCGAGACCATATTGAGTGCTGTCGCTGTTAAAGTAAGCGAATGGGCAAGGGTAAATGCCGTTACAATCCACGCTGTGTGTTTAATTATTTGTTTTTTAGACGCAATAGCCTGCCACTGTTTATTGTTGCGAGATAACACACAGGTTAAAAGTAAAGCAATTAAAAATAAAATATGGTCAATACCAATCCAAATATGTAAAACACCTTGGTAAACATATTGGTTAAATGTACTTAGGTAACTTGCTTGCTGTGTAGAAAACGTTTGTTGTTGCTCGGTTTTGGTAAACACGCGCGATACTTGGTTTAGGTTAACAATAACCTTGTGATTAGCATCGTGCTCAAAAAAAGCACTGTAGTTAAGGGTTATATCGGCATTATTTGCGCAACTAAATTGCAGCGGTAAAACTAAATAAGCCTCATTAAAATGGTTATCTAATTGGTAGTTATCAGCAATTGTTAGCGGGCAAATTTGCATGTTTTGTAAAACAGTAAAATTAGACTTTGCATAGCGATTAATGGCTTCGTTTTGTGATTTAAGCTCAGCCCAGCTTATTTGTTGGTCTTGGTTTAAATCAAGCGCAACGCTTTGTTCTAAATCGTTAATGTTTACTTGCCATGTACCCGTATATAGCTGCGGGTTTTGCGCGTTATCTAACGTGATATAACTGGTGCTTAGTTGGTGTGCTTGTGCACTAAAAGCGCTTAATAGCGTAACGAGCAAAGCGGTTAAAAAAGAGCTTAATGTTTTCATAAGGTGTCCCTAACCATGGCATTAGCTTGGCGTAATAAGTGTTGATCTGTACTCATTTTTGCTTGCTGCCAATTTATATTTGCCCAGTATTGTGCCTTGGCTTTATCTACTTGTACATGAATATAATAGTTAGCTAAATCATTGGCATGAAAGGTATCTTGTCGTTGTTCTCGTAAATTAACTCGTTGCTGCATACGTGTTTGCCACTGCTTATTACCTTTATGTGTGCTGCGTTTTTCTGCTATGGCGAGCCTAAGTAAAACAGCATCTTCAAGTTGGCTCTGAAAATTGCTAAATTGGCTTAAGGTATTAAGTACCTGCTCAGGGTTGTTTTGGCTTAGCTGTATATCGGCCCATAACACAATAAGGCTCACAGGTGCTTTGCTTAAATCAATACTGTTAATATGCTCAAGCGCTGCACTGAGCTTATTAAGCCTAAACGCCATCTCACTAAGTACCTGTTTGGTTGTTAAGCTAATGGTTTTATTTTGAGTAATATCAAGTAATGATTGGTAGCTTTGCTGTAATTGACCTTGCTGACTTTGAATATCAAGCACACAGGTTGTTGCCGTAACAACGCTTGCTGCACCAATAAGAGATACACAGTGGCGCTTGGCTTGTTCAAACTTACCTTGTGTCATCAACATATTTGCCAATAAAAGGTGAGTATTAATGTGGTTTGGGTCTTTTTCAATTACAGTATTTGCAACTTCAATAGCGTGTGTAAATTGATGCTCTTTTTGTAACACCCTTGCATATAAGTACCCAACTTGTGCCGTGGGGTTTTGTTTGTAAAGTAGCGCTAAGCGATTTTTTAGTACACCTTGATAACGCTCTGTTTGCCCTATGTATTGGCTGTTTATAACCAAAGTGCTGAGTTGCTCTAGTGTTAAATTAGCGCTAATTGATGAATTACTGGTTGCTATAATATCGTCATCATTTGGAATCATGGGCTTTGCAATCGCGCTACTTATAACAAGTGCACTGCAGGTAATAAATAGCATCATTTTATAGTTATTGCGCATTGCTGTTTTCCTTTTAAAAAAGCCATCCATGGCCGTCAGCTTAATATAAAAAAGCGAACTAGTTACCCGATGAACCTGATGAAATAGTACTTACATCAGTGTCTGTATTGGTAAAAACTCGTCCATTGGTCGATAAAGGCTCATCGTTAGGGCCTTGATTAAACGCATCACTAGCAAATTGCGCAAAGTCGACTTGCAGCGCTTCAATGGTAATATCAACCATAGCTGTCACTTGCTGATTTACCCCATCAGATACGCCAAACATGAAGCTGTCACTGCCGGTTGCTTCTTTATTTGGTGCATAGGTAAAACTGCCATCACTATTTACTACCACAGTGCCCAGTGTTGGCTCTGTTGTAAGTGCATAAGTGAGTGAGTCGCCATCTGCATCGGTTGCTATTAACGTATCGTTAATGGCTACTTCTGTTTGCGTAGTAAGCATTGCATCACTTGCACTAGGTGCTGTATTTACTACTGGAGTAGGCTGTTTATTGTCATCATCGTTGCTACATGCGCCAAGTGTTAAAGCGCAAAGCAGTAGACCGGTATGAGTAAGTGTTAAATTACGCATAAGTTACTCCTTATTTAGACCCTGCAAGTGGTGTTGCTAGGTATGGGAAAGTAGCGTCCATCATACTTGCATCAACAGGCGCACCATCGGTAAATGGCACAGTACCTACATCTGCATCCTCTGGTGTACATAAACCTAAGTCGGTGTCTTCACCATTTACTGGAATCGGATGACACAAACGACCCATAACAACGCGAAGAGCAATATCTACTACATCATCACCTGGGCGACGGCCGTTTGGAAAGCCTGCTAAGTCATCACCAGCAATACCAAATGCAGATTGATCAGCTTGTGCTGTGGCTGCAATAGCCGTATTTAAACGCAGCATTTCTGAAGGGGTTACCGTTGCTTGTTGGTTTACACCAGCAAAACCTGTTAAAAATGCTGTAATTAAGTCATTACGTGGAAAGTTAGTGGGTGCAAGTGTTTCAAGCTCAGCACCTAACGTGGTATTTACTGCATCTTTAAACAATATATTTAATAGCTCTGGGAGCGAAGGGTGAGACACGTAATCTAAAAACTGTGCATCGTCTTGCGGTTGAGCTGTTGAAAATGTGTCTTTGTCTTTAATACCAATGACAAGTTCATTAACCAATGGATTACCTAAACGTGATACTTGCGTTAGTGCGCCACCATTTACAGCATTATCTGCAAATTTAGCGTTAGGGTTTAATATACGCGCTTGCGGCAGACTTGCTGTAGTCCACGAGCCAATTACGCCGTTACCTTCGCCTGTTACGCAACTTTTAGGAATTTCTACGGCTATAGAGGTGACGTTTTTATCAATTAGGTCGTCGTTATCTGCCGATTGTGTAATACCCCCAGGGAAGCCACCGCCATCACCTGCGCCAGGTGAACTGTCGCCTTCTACAGGTACATAGTTTACTAAATCAAAGGTTTTACCTAGGTTAACTACAAAGGGGTCTTTACGTTGGCCTACAAATACTTTTGCCATATCAGGACAATTAGGCACAGATACTTGATAGACAAATTGGTCTGCGTAGGTTTGGTATTCAGCCATAGAGCCAAATGTTTTATCGCCCACGTAATCTAGTGGTTTGCTAAACGTAGTTGAGCTGGTGGTTGTATTGCTTAATGAAGTGCTAGTACCCGTTCGTTGAGGGCCGCTAATCATACTAAGTGTATATGACTCGCTAAAGTTTGCTGCGCTGTTATCGCCTGCGGCAACACCGCCAACGTTTTTAAGTGGCACAGATACAGTGCGTTGGTTTCCTTCAGGACCTACTGTTAATTGCACACCTTGGTTATCGTTAGGGAGCATGCTGGTAAAATTAAACGCAAAGGTAATGTCCTCTACTGCATCGCCATCGTTATCAATATGAATGCTATAGGTTGCATCGGGGTCCATGGCAAAATAGTTAGGGCCGCCGTAGGCATCTTGTAAAGGGATGTAATTGGCAATAAATGTAACGTAGTCACCTCTGCCTGCTTCATAACTATTAAATACGTAAAAATCGGTCGAGTCTAGGGTTGGAAAGCGGCTAATATTTGGCGCTTCACGGTGGCTTGATGCCTCGCTAGGGGCGCTTACTAAGGTACTGCATACAACTACTGCGAGTATAGATGGAGTTAAAGCTTTCATGACTTTGTCCTTTAGTTTTGATTGAAGTCATAACTAATAACGAAGCAAAAATCACTTTGGATGCAAAAAAGTTAAAATATTTTATTTTTTGTTAAATTTAATAATAAAAGGGTAGGCTAACCAAAGATTAGCCTACCCTTTTAAGAGTAACCAAGCCGCTATAAAATAACTAGCTCAGTGGTGTAAAGTACCTCAGTTGGTAAGCCATTAGGCGAGCCACCTAGTGGTTCTAAACTTACCGCAAGTAAGGCAATGTTTTGCGCATCAAAGCGAGTGTCTTTTATTAAGAGCTTTTCGCCTTGTTTAGGTAATAAGCCAAGCGAAATAGGCGTATCTTGTCCTTTTAAAATCATCCACAGCTCGTAGTCTTTATCTGTTTGCGCGACCAATTTAGTGCTGGCTTTAACCGATAAGGCTTGCTCGTTCACATTAATAAACCACAATGATTGTTTATCTTGGTTTTGTACCAGCGCAATTTGTTGGCTGTCTTGAAGTTGTGTAGTTGGCTGAATAACTAAAAACGCTAAAATAATACATGCCGCTGTGGCTATAAATGACCAAGTACGCCACACCGAAGGCGCAGGCTTTATAACCGTCTTTACAGTATGAGCGTTGTTTTCTATTTTATTTAAAATGTGTTGCCATACATGATCGCCAGGTGTTTGTGGTTTAATAGCACCGGCTAAGTCATTTAAATTTTGCTCCCACATTACAGTGGCTTCGCGCGCTTGTGGCAAACTCAACATCAAACGCTGAAAACGCTTTCGGGCAAGCCCCTTTAACGTGCCTAACACATACTGAGCGGCTAGGGCATCGAGTAGTTCTGGTTTGTTATAATTCATAATGTTAAACACCTCTGCAACTGCTGCAACCCACGCCTGATCCAGCTTTTAACCGTACCTAATGGCGTATCTATGTGATTGACCAGCTCACCATGGCTTAACCCTTTGTAATAGGCTAAATGTATGGCTTGCTTTTGTTGTGGGTCAAGTTGTTCAATACAATTAACAAGCTTTGTTTGATCGTCATAGTTAATGTCTATGTCTTGTTCATCGTATTCGTCATCGCCCATGGCTTGTTCTTTTCTAACCTTGTGATAGCGCAGCGCATCTAAGCTTCTGTACCGTACTATGCTTATCATCCAACTTATTACAGTGCCTTTTGTGGCATTGTACTCAGATGCGTTATGCCAAATTTTAATAAATGCCTCTTGCAATACTTCTTCTGCGTGAGCGCGGTTTGAAAGCATATTCAAACTAATCGCAAACAATTTACCACTAGTTTGCTGATATAAATCGGCAAAGGCGGTTTTGTTACCCTGTGCAGTTTTGCACAAAAGGGGGAGTAAATTATCGTTTTCCATATGGGTCCTGTTGTTTTTATTATTACTGATAAAACGTTAGAGGGTGGGATTTGGATGCACACTTTTAATCTGACTTTTTATATTAGCTGTTATACGTACCTAAACAAGTTTTAATCAAAAATAGTGTGATTTATCAATGGGAAAAATTGACCGACTTAAATGTAAAAAACGCATATTAGTTATTTAAGCTCAAACCTAATTTAATATAGTTAATAAAAATCAATAGGTTAAAAATATTACAAGGCTAAGGATACGTATTTTATTGGCGTGTAAATTGCTACTACACTTACACAAGGCTGTTAAAAAATCATAAAAACAGTAAATACAAAGGAGAATTTATGTGGGCTGCAACGAGTTATTTAATTTTAGCGTTAATTTTTATTTTTATAGGCTGGGAGGTTAATTCGGTTTATTTTGCGATAGTGTTTTATTGGAGTGCGTTATCGTTAGTTCTTGTTAGTGGCGCTTACATATTTAACCTAGCCAAAATTTTTAGAAAACGAGAAAATGGTGTGATCCCTTTTTATATTCGTTGGGCATTTGTGCCTTTTTTATTGGGGGTGCAAATTTATAATGCGTATTCTCGTAAGCACGACAAAGTTCCGCCAATACAAAAAATTAATGACCACCTCTTTTTAGCGTGCCGGTTATTCCCATCAGATATAGACACGTTAAAAGAAAACGGCATAACGGCAATTTTAGATGTTACCTGTGAATTTGATGGCCTTGAGTGGAGCTCTACACAAGAAAACATTAGCTATTTAAATATTCCGGTGTTAGATCATAGCGTCCCTACGCACTCGCAGTTAAATCAGGCTATAAACTGGATTCATCATCACATTAAAGAAGACCGTCGCGTCGTAGTTCATTGTGCGCTAGGCAGAGGACGCTCTGTATTTGTAATGGCTGCTTACCTACTTAGCCAAAATAAAGATGCAGATGTACATCAAATACTTGCGCAAATTAAAGAAACTCGAGAAACCGCAAACCTTAACAAACACCAACTTCGCCATTTGGCTAAACGCCATAAAAAGGGCGAGCTGGTTATAAAAAACAAAGCGGTATTAATTGCAAACCCAGTATCGGGTACCAAACTGTGGCAAGACAAAGAGCACTTAATCGTTGCTCGTTTATCTGCCTATTATGATTTAGAAGTTTTGACTACTTCACAAGAGGTCAACGGGATAGCACTAGCTAAACAAGCCATTATTAATAAGCCAGATATAATAATTGCGTGTGGTGGCGACGGCACGGTTGCCGAGGTAGCAAGCGTTGTGGTTAATACGCAGTGTAAGCTTGGCATAATCCCTATGGGCACGGCAAACGCTTTGGCGCATGTACTTATGGGGATTAGCTCAAAAATAATACCGGTTGAACAAGCCTGCGATTTAATTATAGATGGACAAACTCATACCATAGACACCGCTTACTGTAACGACGAACTAATGCTGTTGTTAGCAGGTATTGGTTATGAACAATCAATGATAGAAAAAGCGGATAGAGACGCAAAAAATAAATCTGGGCAGCTTGCGTATTTAAACGGTTTTTTTCAGGCTTTTAGTGAACAAAGAGCCCAAACACTTTATGTCACTCTAGACGATAACCAAACACAAGAGGTGCACACCAACAGCTTTATAGTTGCCAATGCGGCTCCGTTTACTACATTACTAGCGCAAGGTGGCGGACAACCTGACCATGAAGATGGCTTATTAGATATAAATTGGCTAGTACCAAGTGAAGAAAACACAACCAGTGTGCTTAGTATTGCCGAGCTAATGTTTAGCAGTATTACTCAAACACAATTAGCTATTAGCTCGCATCATACTAATGCTAAAAAAGTAACCATAACGGCAGATGAAGACATAAAGTACGTGCTAGATGGTGAGGTGAAAACAGCTAAAACACTGGTTATTAAAATAGACCCAGGCTCGCTAAAGGTTATTAGCAAAGAGCTGTAAATACAAAAAGCACGGTTAAACGTGCTTTTTTATTGCATGTTGTTTATTACTTTTTAATCGATGGCCAAACAAAACCGCTCGTATCAGGCGTGTTAGTGTGTTTAGGACGCGCTGCGCTTTTAGGCCTACGCAGTGGCTTGTTACTCAAAGTATGAAGGTAAAGCGCTTCTACTTTATCGCGTGCCCATGGTGTTTTACGCAAAAACTTTAAGCTCGATTTAATACTTGGTGAATCGGTAAAGCATTTTATATTCACTTGCTCGCCCATTGCTTTAAAACCAAGGCGTTGTTCAAGTTCTACTAAAATTTGTTCTAATGTTACCCCATGAAGAGGGTTTTTAGGTTGATTATCCATAGCCATACTACTTATTTAAACTGTGCGCATTGTAGCTTAAATCATCTTTTAGCGCTAATTCACTGTGATGGTTTTGGGTTTTGTAGGATAAACAGCCTTGCCTTTTTTATCTAATTTTAGCCAAATTAGCCCACTGTTAATATGCTGGGGGTTACTAGGGGCGCAAACTAAAATAAAAGACTGTACTTGCAAAAGCGCGCCTTCACTATAACGTTTGTTGTCGTACCAACATATATCACCTCTATTAATAATCTCATTGGCGTCAATAACAGAATGCGTTTTGAGCGTTTTTGCATAGCTGCTAGGGGCTAAAGTTAACGCAATTAAAAATATAAATAAAACCATAATATGGCGCATGAGCTACCTCGAGCTTTGATAGTTTAAAAATAGTACACGGTACTAAAAAACATGCTAGGGTAAGTAATAGCGTTATACAACACTGACTTAAACACAAAACTATAAAAAGGTGAACACATGCAATTTAATCAAATAATGATAGATGAATTTACGTTATTAGCTAAGTTTCCTCGAGATAGCAAAATGCAGGGCATAAAATTACATTCAGATGCACAGCCAAATTTGTTAAGTGCAGCACAAAGGTTATTTGATAAAGGCGTTATAGATAGCCCAGATGGCGGCTATTTAACCGATCTAGGCCTTGATTTAATTGAGCATGTAAGTGTTATACACAGTGCATTAAAAAGCTAAAGCGCATCGCGCTGATTGTGCGGTGCTGCGTCACTAAAAGCAGTTATTGCATTACATCGCTCATAAATGGCTGCTATTTTAGGATAAGCAGCCATATCAACATTAAAACGCAGCGCATTAAATACCTGCGGAACTAAACATATATCAGCGAGCGTTGGGGTATTACCTACGCAAAAGTCACTGGTGTCACTTAGCGTTAATTCAATTTTTTCAAAACCAAGCTCAACCCAATGTTTATACCATGCAGTTTTAGCTTGCTCATCAACACCTAACTCATTGGTTAAATATTTAAGCACGCGTAAGTTATTTACTGGGTGAATATCGCATGCCACGGCATAACTAATATTACGTATTTGCGCTTTTTGCCATGCATTACCATAAATTAACGGCGTTTGTGGGTAGCTTTCATCTAACCATTCTAAAATAGCCAAAGATTGCGCTAATACGCCTTCGTCTGTTTCAAGTGCAGGTAGTAGCCCTTGTACATTTTTATCAAGATAGGGCTGTGCAAGTTGTTCAGATTTAAGCAGGTTAACAAACTCGATATCGTGCTCAATATTTTTTAAATTAAGCGCAATACGTACGCGATACGCAGCCGATGAGCGAAAATAACTATATAGTTTCATCAAATCTATTCCTTAGCTGTAAATTGTTTTGTAATGCTTTGCCAACAATCAGTGTAATTTGCTTGGCGCTCGTCTCCCTCAAGGGCGTATTTGGTCGGCGATATGATATAGCGAGATTCGAACATAAAGGCGAGGGTGTTCTCATATTTTTGCGGTGTAAGCTCTGCGTTAGATGCTTTGTCGAACACCTCGGCTTCAGGCCCGTGTGGCGACATGCAATTATGTAAGCTTGCGCCTCCAGGTACAAAACCGTGCTCTTTAGCATCATATACGCCTTCTATTAAGCCCATAAACTCACTCATAATATTTCGATGATAGTAAGGTGGGCGAAAAGTATTTTCAGCTACCATCCAGCGCGGCGGAAATATAACAAAATCAACATTTGCCATTCCCTCAGTAGCTGAAGGCGAGGTAAGCACTGTAAAAATAGACGGATCTGGGTGATCAAAGCTCACTGTATTCATTACATTAAAACGAGATAAATCGTATTTATAAGGCGCGCTATTACCTGTCCATGCAACTACATCAAAAGGAGAGTGCTTTATTTCGCAGCTAAATAAATTGCCATTAAATTTAGAAACTAATTCAAAGTCGCCTTCTTTATCTTCAAATGCAGCTATTGGGTACTGAAAGTCTCTGTCGTTAGCATACCCGTTTGCGCCAACGGGACCACGCTCTGCAAGTTCGAACGCATGGCCATAGTTTTCACAAATATAGCCACGCGCAGTTTCGTTTAATAAATCAACTGAAAACTTTATCCCGCGTGGGATTACTGCAATTTCACCAGGCTTAACAATCAGCTTTCCGCACTCAGTGTGTAATAGCAATTCGCCCTGTTGGGGTACAAACAGCATTTCGCCATCGGCATTACAAAAATAGCGGCCTTGCATAGAGCAGTTTGCAACATAAATATGAATACCAATACCCGATTGCCCATTAGCACTGCCGTTTGCAGCCATAGTAATTAGGCCATCAATAAAGTCAGTTTTAGTTGTAGGTATTTTAATTGGGCTCCAACGTAGCATTGTTGGTGGCGTAACAGCCTCTGTAATTGGTGCTGTTCTTACTAAGCCATTATCAATGGGGCGATAATCGCCTTGAACCACTGAAGGACGCAATCGATACATCCAGGTACGGCGATTTGCAGCACGCGGAGCTGTAAATGCAGTAGAGCTAAATTGTTCAGTATATAAATTATATTTAACCTTTTGAGGACTAAACTGCCCTATAGGGAGGGCTCCGGGTAGCGCTTCGGTTTCAAACTCGTTGCCAAAGCCGGTCATGTATTTTAATTCGTTGGCCATTTTAAATCCTGTGAGAGTTACAGTGTTTTATCATTTTACTTATTAGTTTAAAGTACTCTCATGTGAGAGTAATTTCAAATAAGCAAATACGCTACCCTGTAAATAAAAATGCACAGTTGTTTAAGTGTGTAAACGTGGTGATAAAGAATGAGTAAAGATTTAAATGAATTTTTGCCTTATCAGCTAAACCAATTGGCAACTAAAATTAGTGATGACTTTGCCCTCGTATATCAACAAAAGTACGATTTAACCATTGCACAATGGCGGGTAATAGCTAATTTAGCGCAGTTTGGTCAAAATAGTGCTAAGGATTTGTGTTCATTGGCTAATATGGATAAGTCCACTGTATCTAGAGCTGTGAAAGTACTTGTTAATAAAAATTTAGTTTATAGTAAGCTTAATGAAAATGATAAACGCGCAGCATTGCTTGTGTTAAGTGAGCAAGGTGAATCTTTACACTCTAGAATTGCGATTGAAGCAAATAATTGGGAAAAGCAATTATTGAATGAGCTGTCTGATAATGAATACCAAGTATTAAATACTGTAATTGAAAAGCTAAATAGTAAATTAAAGATATAAAAAGCCCACAAAATGTAATGCCAGTTAGTTAAGCTGACTGGCATTTTTGACCCTGTAACAGATTCTGTGTAGCTACCAGGTTTAAATAACATCTTTCAAACGGTCTTCGAATTCAATCATAAATTGATTCAAGGCCGTTTTCCAATTTCTTATTGGCATTGTCCACTTTTTAGATGCTTGCTCAATTGCTAAGTAGGTAACCTTTTTGGCTGAATCATCATGCGGAAACAATTTTCGTTTCTTGATGGCTTTTCGAATAACGCTGTTGAGTGATTCTATCGCATTGGTCGTGTAAATGGCCTTGCGTATATCCTCAGGATAATTAAACAAGGTACTGACATTTTGCCAGTTATTACGCCAAGACCGCGATAAATTTGGGTATTTACTATCCCAGCGCTGCTCAAACTGCTCGAGTGACATCAGGGCTTCATCTTCAGTTATTGATTGATAAATACGCTTTAAATCAGCGGTGATAGCTTTATAGTCTTTACATGGCACAAACTTCAGTGAATTACGTACCATATGTACGATACAAAGCTGTATCTGCGTATCCGGATAAACCGTATTAATTGTATTAGGAAAACCTTTTAGGCCGTCAACACAAGCGATAAGAATGTCTTTTACACCTCTATTTTGAAGTTCGGTTAAGACGTTAAGCCAGAATTTAACCCCTTCGTTTTCTGATATCCACATGCCGAGTAATTCTTTATGGCCTTTAACATTAACGCTAAGAGCAAGATAAACAGCTTTATTGATCACGTGTTTATCTTGTCTGATTTTAACGACTAAGCAATCAAGGTAAACGATAGGATAAACGGCATCCAGCGGTCTTGCCTGCCATTCAACGACTTGTTCAATAACGGCGTTAGTGACGCGAGAAATAAGCGATGGAGAGACATCTGCATCGTACATTTCTTTGAAGGTGGCGACGATGTCGCGGGTGGCCATGCCTTTGGAATACAGATATAAAATCTTATTATCCATTGACGTGAATCTGGTTTGATTTTTTTAACGAGCTGCGGCTCAAAGCTTGAATCTCTATCGCGCGGGGCATCTAAATCAACTTCACCATCTTCAGTGCGGATGGTTTTAGGTGAATAGCCGCTACGGTAATTATCTTTACTGGCTTGTTCATGACGGGCATAACCAAGGTGTTCGTCTAATTCGGCGTTAAGTGCGGCTTCAACGGTAACCTTGGTTAGCATTTTACGAAAATCAGTTAGGTCTGCTTCCGTTTTAATTGATTTGGCGGCTTGCTTGGCAAACGCTTCTAGTTCTTTATTGTTCATAATTACCTATCCTAAACCCTAGTTGGGTATTAATAATAGGCAGTTACACAGATTTAGTTACAGGGTCCATTTTCTTTTTGGTGGGGTATTTACTGGGTTTGACCCACCTAGGGTAAGACCTGTCCTCCCGCCGTATCGGAAGCTCATAATAAGACAGTTGATTAATGAGGTTTTCATACAACACGGGCAGCTTTCCTGGGCTTGTGAGTCCTGTTGTAAGTAGGAATGCCACAACCGCGCTTGAGCACCCGCTGAAGCTTAGCTGATTTGGCCAGATACCTTTACGTGTAGCGGCTTCAGTCATTGCCACTCGTATCAGATTATAAGCCAATAGCACCCCCCACAGCTCTTGCTCAACCATATCAGGCCGTTTGCTTATAAGCGTATACTCACTGTTCAGTAGCGTTTGTTTCATTTCACGATACCCTAACTCAATTTTCCAGCGATGACTGTATAAGTCTACAATTTCGTCACTGGGGTAACGCATTACATCGGTAAGCGATGTAAGAATTCGGCACTCTTTCCCTTTAACTTTCTTCGTAATTTAACGCGGTTCAATCTCGTCAGGCAGCTCGGGGAACTTCTTTCTTGCTTGTGGTGTGGCTCTCAGCCTTACCCGTTTATCTACTCGGCTATAGCTTTCTAATATATCAAACTGAAGCCCTTTTCTTGCCGGTATCATCCCGTGTCTTTCTTCTCCCTCGCTCTGCCATTTATAGAGTAACCCTAAGGAGTAAAAGCCACGGTCAAACAGGGTGAGTGAATGATTAGGCGTGTCTTCGATTAGCTGCTCTGCTAGCACCATCTCATTGGATTTGTACTTATCAAATGTACTATTGATGACTTGTCAGTTCCATTTGACACACCATGCGGATCTGAGGAAAGGCTGTATCACCATGCTGAGTACTACCAGAGCCATACTTTTCACGGTTTTGAGCGGTATCAGCTGTTCGCCAAACGACACCATCTACACCATCTACACCATCTACACTAATAAGATTCAACCCGTTCCATGTTTCAAACCTATTTTTTTGATACCAATGTTTAGCCATCTTCTTAAAGCAGTGTTCGACGGCCTCAGTACCTAGGCGCTGTCGCACTGGGTGCAGCAAGCGGTGTTTTACCTGGAAGTGCAATATCCATCTTAGTCGCAATATTCCACACTGACTCTTGTCTAAAAAGACTCATCCCCATGACACACCACATCACAGATTCAAGAGGTAAGCGACGCTTTCTGACGGTTGCGACTCCTGCTTCAATAAACGCCTCATCAATAATAGATGGATCTAAAAGTGACGAAAGTTTTTCAAATGAATGAAATTGGGTACTGGCATTAAATGCGGTGTCTAAAGCTGTTTTAATATTCATAAAAAAGTCCGATTGCAAATGCTCATCGGATTCTTACATCTATAAAAGATCGGTCAACCGATCATTAAAATATTTCTTAACTGATTGGCATTACCACAAAGTGGGCTCTTAAAGTAATGTCTCGTCCTGAAATGTATTGACACATTTAGGATTTGTTATGACTAAGTCAAACAATACACCGACCAAACGAACACCTACTCTCACTTTACACAAAGAAGGTTTCGTTTCTACACTAACACCTGCAGGGTTATAACTGTTAAAAACATACTTACCATCAACATATCTGCTGTAACAGCACTTTTAGGAGAGCCTCCAGTTTCTAATACGCCCCAATTATCGCTGAGCATATTAGTTTAGTTTTTTAACTGTGAAAGTAGTATCTTGATAAACATCTGAATCAAAAGTTATTTTATATGGGCCACCAACAGTAAGCCTACTACTGAAAAACTACCATTTTCATTTACTGTCATTGTTTTTGTAGAGCCTGAAGGCAAATGAGCAATTGTCATTTTAGTTCCTTGTGCTGGTTTCCCATTAGGCCCTGTAATTTCCCTTTGAACGATGACGATGTTTCATTTCCGAATGCTGCGCCACTTGCACCAACACATGTCGCAATAGCAAGTGAAAGTACTGTTTTGCGTAATTGGTTTTTCATTTAATTTTTCCGTGTAGTTATTAATTAAATCTTTTAAATAAACAATATAAATTAGTTTGTTAAAAGTATGCTCCTATGGGTCTTATTTTTCATTACAAATAAAAAACAACTGCAATATATTTTTAATAAACGGCAACATGTTTGTTTATTTTAATGGTTTTTTGAGTAATAACTCTATGTCAGGGTATATGTTACGCGGGCTTTATGACAAAAATGTGGAATTGTTGTATTAAAAGAAAAACCCATTACAAAACTGTAATGGGTTTAATATAAAAATATTTTAAGCTAATAAATTTAGTTGGAAGCTTAGAACTTATAACTTATACCAACTTTAGCCTGCCATGCAGATGAACTCGTTTGGTATTGGCTGTAATTACGAACGTCAGCACCGTTGAATCGGCCATCAATTTTATAGCGTCCTTCGTCATCTAAACCACCAAAATCATAAACAGCTTGGTCAGAGAAACCTAAGCGTTTTTCTACGCCCCAATCACTGTTTAATAAGTTTGCGAAGTTATCAACCATGAAGTAAATCTCACCACTGTGACCTTCAGCAAACCCAGGAATTTCTTGTTTGATGCTTACATCCATAGTAGTTACCCAAGGTTGAGTGCCTGAGTTACGACCTAAAATCTCACCACGCTCGGAGATACCAGCACGATTTAGAAGCGTTTCTAGTTCACTCCAAGACAATTTAGACTCATCCCAATTTACATTAGGATCATCAGCACCTGTAGGTATATAAGCTAAGTAAGCTGAGCTTGAGTAGAAGTCTCGAGTATCGCCTAAGTCACCGTCGGTAAACATGCCCATAGTGTAGCTAAATGGACGGCCAGAGCGGCGCTCAAAATACACGTTAAACTTAGTTGCATAGCCACTGAAAAATTCAGTGTTATACGCTAAATTAACTTTAAAGCTGTGCTCTACTTCGTATGAACCACGATCTGCAAAGTCTTCATTACGGTTTCGTGTAACGTTGTATTGGTAGTTACTTTGAGCTCGAGAAGATGAACCTGAAGATGCTTCAGTTACGTCTTGGTGTGCGTAGCTTGCTGAAACGTAAAGGCCATTTTCAAATTCTTTTGCAAGACCCGTTGAGATAATAATTGAACGGCCATCGTCAGATGAGTTAGTCATTGCAATATCAAAGTTATCAGCAAGGTCGCCGGTATAAATACTTTCGTTTATTACCCGTTCCCCATCGGCAGCTAAGCCAACAGGTTGGATAGCTGTATTATGCCATACTGCCTCATTCTCTTTTTTATGGTAAGCAATTTCAGCCTGCCATTTGAAGCCATCGCCAAGCAACTCTGAGTCAAACTCGTATTCGAAACCAACTTGAGCACGAATGCTTGACGGAAGCTCAAAATCAGGGTCTACATAGTTTGTGCTACCCGCACCTTGAACTAACGTGTTTTTAATAGCATCAGGTACTTGCGTAATATCAGCTTGGTTGTTGGCGTAATAATCATTAATAGCACTTTGAGGTGCTTCTACAAATGTAATACCATCATTTTGGAATGAGTTATTATACCAAACGTTTGGTATACCACCTTGGAATCGACCTATACCACCATTAATGGTTAATGCTTCAGTTGCATAATATTTAAAGCCAATACGCGGTAAAATTATATCTAAACCATCAAGATTTTCTTGATTGCTAAAGCCGTAAGTATTTAAAAAGTTTTCGTTTAAAGTTGGTTTATCGTCTGATGATAAACGCTCATAACGAACGCCTGCTGTTACTTCTAAATCGTCACCAACATAAAAAGTATCTTCAATATAAAGTGCTAACTGGTTACGTGTTGCATCGTATGCAGTGTCATTTGGGTTGTTAGTAAATGCGTTACTGTAAGAAAAGTCGTAAGCGCCTCGAAAGTTACCCACTTCACGGTTTTGAAAACCTTCAAAGTTATCAAATTCCCAAGAGCCTAATGAATTGGCAGCAAATAAGTTGTATAAGTTTAGTGACTCATACTGCATACCAAAGTTAATTTCGTGCTCATCCATTAAGTAAGTAGCATCGAAAGTAAGTGTTAAGTTTTCAGTAGAAGAGCTGTTAGCATGGCGGAATTCGTCTGTACCAAACTCGTAAGCAGGACCACGGAAGTATTCTTCAACTTTAACGAAACCGATATCAGAATTTGTTAAGCTTCTAGATGAAACATCTTTGTAAGCAATGCCAATTTCTGTTGAGAAGTTTTCATTCCAGTCTGAATATAATTTTGTCGCAAAATTATTGAATTTAGTAGCGTAAGTATAACGGCTTGACGCTAAGCTAACTGTACTGCCGCCAGTGCCGACATTTGTTTCGTCTTTATCGTCTTGCCATTGGTAAGTGAAATCTAAACGATGATCATCATTAATGTTCCAGCTTAATTTAACAAGTAGTGACTCGTTTGTGTCTTTAGGATCGCCACCTAAAGAGTCAGTTAATCCATATTCATTACTTAAAATGTTAAGAAAATTATTGTAATTCTCTTCTGTTACGTCGTACTCATTCGTTGCACCTGAACCTTCAAAACCATAATCTAAGTCAAGTTCGCTTGTCCACTTGTTGTAGTTTACAAAGTAAAACAAAGTATCATCAATTAATGGGCCACCAACATTAAAGCCATAACGCTTCTCAGTTTGAATCGGCTCAACTTGCTCAACAACATAAGTGCGATGACCATCGTCATCCAAAACAGGGCTGCCATCTGCATATACTTGAGAAATACTGTCTACATCGCCTGCAATATCAGGAGTTGATGTTTCATAAAAGCCAGAAAATTTAAACTCATTAGTACCTGATTTTGTTACGGCATTAATAGTACCGCCACCAAAGTTACCTTTAGAAGCTGAAAAAGGAGATACATCAACAGAAATTTGCTCAATTGCATCAAGTGCAACTGGAGGTTGTGAGGTCGGGTAGCCACCGTAACTTAAACCAAAATCGTCATTTTGGCCTATGCCGTCAACAGTTAAACCATTTGAACGAGGGTTACTACCTGCAAACGTTAGCTCGCCATTGCCATTAATGCTGGCAAGCGGGTTTAAGCGTGCAATATCTTTAATATCACGGTTAAAGCTTGGCATGTTTTCAATTGTGTCAGAGCCAAATGTACTGCTAGAGCCACCAGATTGTTGAACTATTTTATAACCAGATACTTCAATCTTTTCGATGTTTAGCGGAGCAAGCTGTGAACTTAAACGATAAGTTTCACCCAGGTTCAAGTAGATATTTTCAACAGTCGTATCGTTAAACGTATCAGAATCGATGATCACCATGTAAGGACCACCTACACGTAAACCATTAGCGATAAACGTACCACTTTCGTTAGTCGTTAGTTCACTAATAGTACCCGTTGGTTGGTGAACTACTTTAATTTTAACGTTCGCTGCACTACCACCTGAAGGCGTGGTAATTTTACCACGCATGGCAGATGAAGTATCTGCGGCCATTGTGCTCGTAGAAACTCCTAGTGCTAGTATCACAGCACCAGTTAATTTCGAAAGACGAAGCTTATTCATAATGTTGTTTTCCCGTATTATTAATGTCAAATTTATAGTTTTAAATATACTTATAAGAACCAAGCTAATGGATCTTATTAAGCTTTGCAGTATCTAATTTATGTATTGCTTTTTAATCATATTTTTTTGATTTTACTTTTCTAGTATTACATTAATATGAAATACCTCTAGTTAGTTTGCTTCTTTTCAAAAACTAAAGCTGTTTCTAACTCTTTTGCAGCAGGGTCAAATAGAGCATTTAATAACCCAGCTAATCGAATACCCGCTTGTTGTAAGCGCGTTTTTACGATGGGCGTATTGTTATAAATGTAGCTGTAGCCAACTTCGTCGTTGGTATACTTATAAATTTTTGTTGCTAAGTTGTGTGACTCTTCAACCCAGGTTTTAGGAGAGCTTTGTAAATACTGTGCAATTAACTCACTGTTATTAGTATCGATAAATTGTGCGTACTCAGTGAACGACAGGTTTTCGTTTTCAACTAGCTTTGTATCCCAAAGGCTGTGAAGATTTGTTTCTTCATTAAAAAAAGAAACCTTTATACGGTTACCACCTCTGTCTTCACCTCTACCTGCATGAAATGGCTGATGACTATCACCTACCAAATGTACTAAAAAGCGTAAGCTAAATTGTTTAGCATCTAAAGTGCTGTTGGTATCTGTAAGTGTTTGCATTGAGTAGTGAATACCCTCAAGGATATTACTTACAGATTCTTTATTTTTTGTATGTTCGTGATTAAAACTGAAAGATTTACCCGGTGCTGCATTTATGTAATGCCAGCGAGAAGATTTTTTTTGCCAAAACTCGCCAGGAGCAGAGCGCATTTCATCAGGCCACGTTGATATTTGAGCAAGTGACTCACCATCTAGATAAGGTTTAATTGTTGCTTTAGTTGTCTCGCTTATGTGAAGTTCTGCAACCTTACCTACTATACGATGACCATTTTGACCCCAAGCATATGAATTATTGCTTGTGAAAACTGCACTGACTAACAATGCGGAAAAAATCGAATGTTTTATATTGCTACGCATTAGAACTTCCTAGATATTTATTTCATATGATTGCTATAAGCTAATACGGTCAATTGTCCTTACTTTTGTTACTTATAGGAAGGACTCAATAGTATTCATGTTTTCTTATTCAAAGCCCTTTAAAAACAAACATTTAAATTTCATAGGTAAAATTACTTGTTGTAATAAGTAAATAAAATTGTTCAAATACATTTATATTATCTATTTTTAGTGGCATTGCTTTGAATTTTAAAAATATTGTGTTGCACAAAATGTTAATTGTTATATTTTTGTTTGTGTTGTTGGTTGTTACGTGGATTTGTGGTCAAGTTAGTGTATACAACGATGATTTACATTTTCCAGTTATGATCGAAACCTCAACAGAGTGTCATACAAGTGCAACAAGTAATAAAGACCAGTTAATTATTTTCACTCAATCAAAAAAAATAGCCAAGGTATTAACACAAAGTTTGTGTTCTGATAACGTCGTGGCTAAGCAATATGGCTCTGTAAAAGGGTATTGGGGAGATAGAACGGCAGACAGTTTTGAGTTTGTTGGTAAAGGTATTGCAGATTTAATTTTAGCGAAAAGTAATATTATGGCTGCATTTAAAGCTGAATCAACTTACAACTATCAACCGGTAGTGGGGTTTTCTGACTACACTGCTTTTTTTATATCGTCTAAAGAAAAACCTCGACTTACAAAACAGTACTTTTTAGATAAACGCATAGGTTTGCTTGATTACCCAACTAGTCGTTCTGGGCACATTTTACCAAAGCAAACATTTAAAGAGTTGGATATTAATTTAGCTAATTTGAAAATTACCTATGCTAGCTCACATAATGAATTACGTGATTTACTCGCTGACGGAAAAGTAGATATTATTGCTTCGTTTTGGAAAGAGAGCGACGAAAAACGTTTTTCAAAAAACTATATTACACCATTGAGTAATAATATTTCTGGGACAAGGTGGTATTTAAAAATGCAGCAAAATAATACTGATTTGTTTTGTGCAGTTCAGGAAAACTTACTTGCTATGTCTAAAGATCAAAGGTTGCACTACTATCAGAATGTTCAGCCGTTTTGGAGTTGCGGTATTAGCTCAGTAAACTTAAAAGAGGACGCAGATGATGAGTAAATATAAGCAATTACTTGTTTTACTGTGTTTATTTTTTATTTTATCGTCTGTTTTTTACATTTCTGTAACTCAAAAAAGCCAGCAAGTAGTTAAACAAAAAATAATCCAGATAGAGAAGCAAATAGCACTAGATTTACCCTTACTTGATTTATCAAATGAGCTGCTTAAACACTCAGGTAATAAAGACACGGTTAATAGCTACATTAAAACCTTAAATAGCTACATCGATTCGGATGATCTCATAGTTGCTGCTATTGTATCCAAAAAAGAAATGGTAACACCTATAAAGCCAGGGCAAGTAATGCATAGTTTGAATACAAGCAGCGGGGTTGTATTAGTTGTATTTGGCGTTAAGCGCACCCACTTTACGTTAAGTCATTTTATTTATTATTTAATATTTTTTGTTTTAAGTGTGTTAGTTACCTTTTGGATAAAATTTGCGTTTATTAAGCAAAGTAATAAACAATTGATTCATACAGAGCATCAAACAATTACTGAGCCTACGCCGCTTGTACTTATTGTTGATCTTAACGATAAAACACTATCTAGTAATTGTAATCCAGATAAAAAAATGGCTTTGGCCAATAAGCCACTATGCTTTTATTTAGCACTTGTAGAGTATTGTACAAATAATGATGATGTAACGCTTAGTCATAATAAAAATGTACCCGAGGAGCTTATAGAGCTTGCTAACAAGTATTTTTATAGGTTAGTTGAGCTTGGTCATACAATTAGAAAAAAACCTAACTTTAATAATAGTCTTGAAAAAACTTTGAGTGAAATACGTGCGGCATTAGATGAAGTGCTTAACGAATGTCCTGAAGAGAAAGACTTATATTATCCACCTAAAGCGTATGGAGAAGGGTCGCGTTCTCGACTGCATAGCTATGGGTTGGCAAATATTAAAAAAGGCAATATTGAAATAATAGGAAAGTAGTTTAACTACCTTCCTATTATTATCTTCATTTATTTAGGGGTAAATTCAGCCGCATTAAGGGGGCTGTTTTTTGATATAAAGTCTTGTAGCGCCTGAGCATCTGTTTGGTCAGTACTAACAAAGCCTTTTTTATTCGTAAGCGCAGGGTAACCATCACCGCCTGATGCGTTATAGCTATTTAGACTCATGCGGTAAGTTTTATTCTTATTTAATGGTTGGCCATTAATAGCTACATTAACTAGCTGGCCATTTTTACGTTCAAACGATAGCTTATGATACTGTAAATAAGCACCTGCATCCGGTGGGAAGCTCGTTACAGTATTTAAGTAATTCCATAAATCACTGCCTTGCCAGTCCATATAAGTGATACGGTTTTTAAAAGGATGTACTTTTAAAACATCTTTATAACTTACTTCGCCAGCTTCTATTGAACTGCGAATACCACCGCCACTTATTAGTCCAAAATCGGCATTAACTACGTTCATTTGAGCCTGAATAATTACGCGTGCAAGATTAGTTTGTTGATAACGTACTTTGTTTCTATCACCTTCTAGGCGCGCATTTACAGAACCAATTGGTCCTGCAATTTGCTTAGCACCTTTTTCTTGATATACCGATAAAAAGGCTTTTAGTTTTGGATCTGGTTTTATGTACTCATTAGCCAGTACCGCTTTGGTTGACCCATCTGCTTGCACTTTATCTACATATAAATTTACTGGCATTAGTTTGTAATCAAGTAAAGTTAGTGTGTCGCCTTCAAGCTTAAATTCTGCTTTACCTACATATTTGCCCCATTCATGGGCTTGCATGATCCAAGTGCCATTTTGTTGGTCGGGTTTACAGGCTAAGCCAGGCTTAAAGTTGTCGTCGTTTGTATTTTTTGCAGCCATACAAACGGGTTCTTGCGAGTGCCCACCAATAATCATATCTAACGTGTTAGTTGGCAAAGCGCGTGCAAGTGTTACATCGCCCGGCGCGTTAATACCAAACTTACCATCTACATAATGGCCCATATGGGTTAATGCAATGGTGATGTCAGGGTTATGCTTTTCGTTTATTTCTTCGGCTAATTGCGAAGTAACATCAACAGGGTTTCTAAACTCTAAATGGCCTATGTATTGAGGGTTAGCAATTTTAGCAGTATCTGTGGTTGTTAAACCTATAACGGCAACTTTCAAGCCATTTTGTTCAAACACTTTATAGCTCTGAAATGCGTGTTCGCCCGTTGCTTTGTCAAAAATATTTGCCGATAACAGAGGAAACGTTGCCCACTTTTGCTGCTTACTTAACACGCTCAGTGGGTTATCAAACTCATGGTTACCAATAGCCATGGCATCATAACCCAGTAACGACATTCCCTTAAAGTCGGGCTCCGCATGTTGTAAGTCTGACTCTGGAATACCTGTATTTATATCGCCACCAGAGAGAAGTAACACAGCATGCCCCTGTTGCTTGGCCTTATTGCGCAGTGAGTCAATTAAGGTTTTACGTGCAGCCATGCCATACTCGCCTTTTTCGTTATGCCAAAAGCGCCCATGGTTATCATTGGTGTGGAGTATAGTAATATACTGTGGCTCTACCGCCGTATTTATTGGTGAACTAGTGCAGGCTATTACACTTAAAACAAGTGAGAATAAAATAATTATACGCATGAAGTACCCATTAATTATGGTTTGCTTAAATTCTTAGGCGGTTAGTTTAAACTAATTTAATGGTAAAAAATGTACTTATTTATACTTTTTTATACTGCGGATTAAAAATAAGATTAAATTATTTAAGCGTTATTTATGATCTTATTCTTTATAGTTGGCGCTAATATAATTAAAACTGTAATTGAACTGTAACTAAACCGGTCTTAATTGTAGCTGTGCATTATTAATACTTAGACACTTAATTATGGGTAGATTAGTATTAATGCTTAATTTAAATAACTATAAAAACAGGTTTAATAATGAAAAAGTACCTAATAGGGTCGTTACTTGTATGTGGCAGTTTTACCAGCCACGCTACCATTGTCGAAATGCAAACCTCGCAAGGGGTTATTGAAATTAATTTGTTTGATGAGCAAGCCCCCAATACCGTTGCAAACTTTTTAAGTTATATAGAAGATGATGCTTACAATGAAACGGTTATTCATCGCTCAATTACTGACTTTGTTATTCAGGGCGGCGGCTTTACTTTTTCAGATTCCTTAGACCCAATAACTACAAGGCCAGCAGTGATTAACGAGCCTGTTTTATCAAATGTTAAAGGCACTATAGCCATGGCTAAGCTTGCTAATGATGAAAACAGCGCGACCAGCCAGTGGTTTTTTAACATGGTAGATAATAGCACTACGCTTGATATCCAAAATGGCGGTTATACCGTGTTTGGGCAAATTACAGCACAAAGCCAACCAACGCTCGATAATATATCTGCGTTAGTCCATTGCAGCGATATTCCTGTAGTAGATATCACAAGTGATCAGTGTTCGAGTAGCGATGTAACTATTAGCAGCGCTAATTTAGTCACTATTAATAGTGTCGTGGTTTTAGATGATAACCCTGCATCCTCTACGGGCTTGAATCCAACAAACAATACACTTATTGCGCAAGAAGACACTTCAGATGATGCTATTTCATCAACTAGCTCTGGTGGTGTGCTAGGTGGTTTTTGGTTATTAATAGCATTTTTTGTATCAGTAAACAGATTAAAACGTACACATTAACTTTACGCTTTAACCTGTTTAATACCAATACGCTTAATTAAACTCTTTATTTTGACGATGAAAAACGTGTGGGAGCTAGGCAAAAAATTAGCTATTTAGTTATTATCAATGAAAATTTTAGCGCAGGTAGCAACACGTTTAGCTACGCAAATATAGTTAAGGACTATTGCAAATTGGTATAATACGCAGTATTGGCAAGCGGCTTTTTGAAGTCGCTTTTAAAACAACATAATTCGCCAAATAACAGCCAGCCACAGTGCAAACACACTGGCGCAACCAAGTAAAAACACATTAAAACGCATTCTAATGTTATTACTACCAATATGAATAATGGTGTGGATGATTCGCGTAAGTACAAATAAGCACGCTAATGCTGCAATTAAGTAGCTCGCGCTATTTAGTTGCAGTGCAATTAGGCAACCTGCATAAAAAAGCACTGGAATTTCAAACTGGTTGGTAAAGTTTCTATCAGCTACCCGTACTGAGTCTCCGGCGCTATCAAGGCGCATAGTTTTAAAGTCACTAAACTGTAATTGCTTGTTTTTTGCTGCAGCAAAGCGTCTTTTCCCCATGATAAGCATAACAATGAGTGACAACGTCACTTGAGCAAACATGGCGAGTATTATTGTTTTTTCCATTTTTTTCCCTTGTCGTTATTTTGTTTCTTTTAGTATGCAGGTGTTTTTCACAATGTGTTACATAATTTACGCTTATTTTGTGGTAAACCATTAATTGATAATGTTAATTTAACCCCCATAGAAATATTTTTATTGGCTACAGAAAATAACAGCCGTTTTTAAAATTGGAAAATAAAATGAAAAAAATTATTGGCTTTAGTGCTATTGCCTTAGCAGTTTTAAGTGGTTGTTCTAATACTTCATCGACTTCTGGAGCGCCTGCGGCTTCATTACTTTCCGATACTTTAGTGGTCAGCCCAAACGATACGCGTGAATATAAAACACTTAAATTAGCAAACGAGATTGACGTTATTTTAGTTTCAGACCCAAGCGCCGAAAAATCAGCAGCTTCTTTAAGTGTAGGGGTAGGTTTACTGCACGACCCAATGATGCAACAAGGTATGGCGCATTATTTAGAGCATATGCTGTTTTTAGGCACTGAGCGTTACCCAGATACCAAAGGGTATTCTGATTTTATGACCAAAAATGGTGGGGTTAATAACGCCTATACTTGGCTCGATATTACCAACTATATGTTTAAAATTAATAACGATGCCTTTGATGAAGGACTAGACCGTTTTGCTGACTTTTTTAAAGCCCCAAAGCTCTACCCAGAGTATACAGATAAAGAAAAAAACGCGGTAAACGCAGAGTGGTCAATGCGCCGAGAAATGGACTTTTTTGGGCAATTTAAACTTGCCCGTAAAATGATGGGCGATCACCCCGCTAACCGTTTTTTAATTGGTAACCTAGAAACACTTGGCGATAAAAAAGGCAGCTCGCTGCACAAAGAAACTGTCGACTTTTACAATAAGTACTACTCATCAAATATAATGAAAGTGGCGCTTATTTCTAACTTGCCAATTGCTGAAATGGAACAAAAAGCGCAAAAGTACTTTGCTGATATAAAAAATAAAAATATCGAAAAACCAAGTGTTACGGCTGAACTTGATTTTGATAAGGCTGGAGGTAAACGCGTATTCTATTCACCTAATGAAGATGTAAAACAGCTGCAGCTAGAGTTCACAATTAACAACAATAGTGATGAGTTTGCACTTAAACCTAATCGTTATGTTGCTTATTTATTAAGTAACGAAATGCAAGGTAGCCCCGCGCAAGTTTTACGTGATAAAGGCTGGGTATCGCAGTTAACAGCGACGCCATCACCAAGCCAATATGGTAACTATGGTTCACTTAATGTGTCTATGGAATTAACCGACGAGGGCATGAAAAATCGTGAGACGATAGTTGCGACTATCATGCAATACATCGACTTAATTAAAGAAGAAGGTGTAGATAGTAAGTACTTTAACGAAATTAAAACGTCGCTAAGCAATCAGTTTAAATTTTTAGAAAAGGGCGACGAATTTAGCTATGTAAGCGCGCTTACGGGTAGCATGCAAGACTACCCACTAAATCACGTAATTGATGCTCCTTACTATTATGCTAAGTTTGATGCCAGCGCAATTAATAGTGTGCTTGAGCAGTTAAATCCAAAAACGTTGCGCGTTTGGTATATATCTCAACAAGAAGAAACAGACTCGCAATTACATTTTTATGATGGCAAATATCGCATTAACGACATTAGCGATGATGAAATTGCCAGTTGGAAAAAGCCAAGTGAATTTAAATTAGCACTGCCTAGTGTAAACAACTTACTACCTGAGAGCTTTGCAATTAAAACTAAAGCGTTTAAAGAGCAAAAGCACCCAGTATTAGCTTATGATAAAAACGGCGTGAAAGTATGGCGCCAAGCAAGCCAAAAGTTTGCAGAGCAACCAAAAGGTCTTGTTGAGGTATACATAAACACTCAACCTGGTTTAACTGATATAAACGCTGAGGTGCTTTATTCGGTATGGGCTGACTTATACAACATACAGCAAAGTCAGTTAAGCACTGAAGCTGCTATAGCGGGTATGAGTGTAAGCCTTGCGCCAAGTAACGGCCTTGTATTATCAATGAGTGGCTTTACTGATAAACAAGACGTATTACTTAAACAAGCGCTTAGCGGTTTAAAAGCTGATGTTACTGCACAAGCACTTAGCCAAGCAATTGATCGCTACAAACGTGGTTTACTTAACCAACAAAAGCAGTTTCCGTATGCGCAAGCATTTGGCGCTTATTCAAAACTTATTCGCACCGGTAGTTTTGATACAGACGCACTCATAAACGCGGCTGAGTCATTATCTGTTGCTGATTTAAATAATTTAAAAACAGCAACTTTTGCTAAAAACGATTTACGCGTGTTTAGTTATGGTAACTATAACCAGCAAGATATTGATGCAATAGCTGGCGAATTAAGCGCTACGCTTGAAAGTAATCATACGCACAGTGAGTTTGCGCGCAGCAAAGCATGGTTACCGCAACCAGGCGAAACACTGGTACTTCAAAAAGATATTGATGTTGCCGATGTAGCCGTTGTTGATATGACCGTACACCCTGTAGCCGGTTATAAACAAAAGGCGCAAGCTGCCGTATTACAAGGGCACTTTAGAACAGTTGCGTTTGATAAAATGCGCACTGAAGAGCAACTAGCTTACGCTGTAGGTGCATTAGCTCGCCCAATAGAAGATTACTCAGCCATTGGCTTATTTATTCAGACCCCGGTTAAAGGGCCAAAAGAGATACAAGCACGCTTTGATCAATTTAAAAAAGAGTACGCGGTAGAGCTTGATAACATGAGCACTGATACATTCGAGCAGCTTAAAAACGCGACGTTAGTATCACTAAAAGAGCAGCCTAAAAATTTAAGCGACGAAATGAGCCCGCTTATAACAGACTGGTACCGCGAAAACTTTAAATTTGATTCAAAGCAAAAGCTGATTGATGAAGTAGAACAAGTAACGCTTGCAGATATAAAACAGTACTACAAGCAAACCATGCTAAACCCTCAAGCTGCGCGTTTAAATGTACAGCTGCGTGGTACTAAGTTTATTGAAAGTGACTTTGCTGATTTACCTAATCAAACAAAAATCACTACGCTTGACGCTTATTACAATGGCATTAAGTTACAAAAATAAACGTTATATCTAAAGTTAAAATAAACCCCAATGTATTGCTACATTGGGGTTTTTATTTCACTCGTCTAACTAATATTTATGCCATAACAATAAAGCCTATAACCGCCATTGAAGCCGCTATTAACGTGTAAGGTAATTGCGTTACCGCATGGCTCATTAAGTTACAGCCAGAGCCTTGAGCTGCAAGTACTGTAGAGTCTGAATAAAAGCACGCTTGGCTACCAAATGATGAAGCCGATAATAACGCGCCAATTACTAATGGAATATTTGCATCAACCGCAGTTGCCAGTGGCATAACGATAGGTATAGACACTGCAAAAATACCCCAGCTAGAGCCTGTAGCAAACGCTAACACTGCCATCGCAATAAACACCACTGCTGGTAAGTATTGCGCCGTCATATATGGGCTTAAACTGCCTATAACAAATTGTGGTAAACCTATTAAATCGCATACATCTTTAAAAATAAACGCGGCAATGACAGTGCCAATGGCCGGTATCATACTTTTAAAGCCATCAAGCATACGTTCAATCATTTCGCTAACGCTCATTAACTTTTGTAGTGCATAAAAAGGTAAAGTTACCGCCATGGTTGCCAGTAAGCCTTTGTATACATCTATTTCAAAGTAAACGGTAAAAGCTACTAGTAAAATTATTGGCAGTAAAAAGTTATGTAACTTTCCTTTAGGATCGGCATCTTCAAAGTTTTCTTCTACTGCTTTTACTGCGTATTCGTCGGCTGTTTGAATATCACTAAACTGAGCAGGGTCTACACTGGCTTGCTCTATTTTCGCCATTTGTTCTGCTTTTTTCATAGGGCCAATAGCAGGTATAACACCTAATACCACTAACAAAACCACCAGTACTGCAAACCAGGCGTAAAACATATAAGGAATTGCTTGAATATAAACTGCAATCCCTTTGCCTTCCTCGGCAATGCCGTTATCTACTAATAGTCCGCCAAAAAATACTGCCCAAGTAGATAATGGTACAAGCACACAAATTGGTGCCGCTGTTGAGTCGACAACGTAGGCAAGCATTTCACGGCTAACTTTAAATTTATCGGTAATGCGCTTCATCGTTTCACCAACAGTAAGCGCATTTAAGTAGTCATCAATAAAAATAACCACGCCTAAACAAAAGGTCATAAATAAAGAGGAACGCTTACCTTTGGTGTATTTTAACGCTAATTTGCCAAACGCCGACGCACCGCCAGTGCGCACTAATAAGGCGATTAAAGCGCCAAAGCCACCGCATACGAGTATTAACCAACCTATGGTTTCGTCGGTCATTACTTTTAGCGATGTGCTGGCAAAATTAGCAAGTACCTGAGCCGGGTCAGCTATTACTAAGCCAACTAAAGCACCAATAAGTAAAGATAAAATAGGGCGGCGTAAAACAACAGCCAAAACAACAACCACCGCTGGTGGCAGTAAACTTAACGCAGAAGGTTCGAGCATTTAAGTGTTCACAAAATTAAAAGCATATTTAAAATTTAAATTGCTTATACAAAAACAAAGAAAATGATAGTTTGTTGTTAAATCATTTTCCAAGTCACTGCTTTTGTACGCGAGAGGGGTATTTAAACGGTTATGTTAAATTAAAGGTTTAAATAAAAACGCGTTGGCTTTGGCGCCAGACGGAGCAAGGAATGCATACCGCTATTGTTGTGCCTGTAAAAACATCGGCGCAAAAATAATCTGCTTTTGCATTTCAGTCAATAAAAATTTACGTGCAAAATAACTATTTTACAGAGGCTTTGAATGGACACCGTATTTAAAACAAAACGTTTAGAGCTTCGCTATGCAAATGAGCACGATGCCGCCATGCTGCTTACTTTGGCTAATCAGCCAAACTTTATAAAACATATTGGCGATAAAGCCATTTATACGCTCAATGATGCCAAAAATTATATTGAGCAGTCGTTTACCGCTGCTCATAAACATCAAGGGTTTGGGCCTTATATTATTACTTTGAGAGGGGGAGAAGCTGTTGGGGTTGCTGGTTTTTATAAACGTGCGGTGCTTCAATACCCCGACCTAGGCTTTGCACTTTTAACTAATCATGAAAAGAATGGCTATATTTTTGAAGCGGCAAACGTTTTACTACAAAATAAGCACACACTGGGTATCAATCAGGTAAGTGCTATCGCTTCGCCAAGTAATAAAGCTTCGCAAAGTGTATTGCTAAAATTAGGCTTTAAAAAGGTAGGCAAGGCGGTTATTAATGATGATAAAACCGCCGTTGATGTATATGGTTATTAAAGTCGTGCTTGCTCTATTGCTTTAGCCACGTCTAAATTTATGTTTAGCCAGGTTTTTTCAAGCGTAGCGACTAAACCATCGTATCCGTCGTCGTCTATTGGTACTACGTTTGAAAAGTTATGAATACTAATTAAACGTCGTCCAGTTTCTGGGTGAGTATAATATAAGCGCCAAAGGCCAGATATATCAGCATTCCCTTGCATGTCGCCATTAAAATGGTGAACCTCATACTCAAGTTCATAAAATGTTTGTTGATCAACCTCTGTAATAACAGGTAAGCCTTTAATCACCATCCAGTTCGGCATAGCGTTAAAGAGTGTTTGTTGCGCCGTAGCGGTAAGCATGACATCTGGCGATTCACCCCACAAATTATAATTAGCAGCGTGTATTTGATTTCTATCTACTTTCATCGCAATGCCTAAATTATTTAAAGCTCCCCTAAGTGCAACGGTTTGTACTCTAAGTTGTGCGTCGGTATCTTTAACATTACGTGACGAATAAGCAATAGGTTGCTCAAACTGATAATATTGCGTAGCTGTTTGAATTGACGCACTGCACCCTGCAAGCGTAACTAGCGCGGCAACGATTAATAATAACTGTTTCATTATTGCTTCCTTGGTTTTGGATCGGCTGGTAGCGCTTTGTCAAAAATAAACATATTAGGTTGCTCATTCAAACCGCGTGTTAATGGCTGAATTTCTTCACTTAGGCGTTTAAATTCAAGTAATGTTTGTTGTAACTGATGATGAAACTCAGACCCTGCTTGGTAGCTGGCCATTGTTTTATCAAATTGGCGCATGGTCACTTCAAACTGCTCCATACTCTTTGTCATTTTGTCAAAATTACGATTAAAATCACCCGGTAAATTTTGTGTGTCGGGCTGGCTTAGCAGCTCGCGCATCTCGTTTGCCAGTGATTGATAATCGCTAAAGGTTGCTTGCATTTGCGCTAGGCTGTCTTCTATTTTTAAATCGTTTACTTTGTTAAGTACGTCCGATACTTGGTCGGCAAGTACGGTAATACCGCTTGAAATACTCGGAAATACGTCGTATTGCGCAAGTTTTGCTAAATGAGCTTTAGGTGCGTCGGGGTATATATCAAAATCTACATACACAGCGCCGGTAAGTAGGTTACCCGGTTTTAAAGAGGCGCGCATACCATTTTTAATCCAACCCGTTAGGCTGCTTTGCCAAAACTCTTTAGCTGCTGCGCTGTCGTGGTATAAGCGGCCATACTCTACTTTTATAAGCACAGGTACCGCAGTATTATGATTTTTAAAGTGAGCCGGTTTACCATTTACAATAATGTTGGCGGGCGCCTCTACAACGGTGCCAATACGCGTACCTCTGTATTCAACAGGTGCGCCAGGGCGAAGGCCTCTAATTGATTGTTCAAAGTCAATAATGTAGTAATCAAAGTCGTAAAAACGCTCCTCTAGGGCTTCTTTATAACTTTGACTAAGAGAAAAGTTATGTCCGTTTTGCGCAATATCGCCTGGTGCTTGTTGTTCAGGTAAGCCGACTGATATGCCACCTTTGAGTAGTTTACTCAAAGACCCTGTGCTTATATTTATACCATCGGCCGAAAGGTCAATTTCAATGCCTGCGTTTACCCAAAAAATAGAGTTAAGAGTAATAAGATTTTGATACGGCTCGTTAATAAAAATACCGTATTTCATTGCTTGGTTTTTCCAATCAAAAGTAGCCGTTTCGATTTGGCCAATCTTATAATTTTTAAAAAATATACCGGTACTTACTTCTAGGACTTCTGCGTTATAGCTAAGTAACTGAAAACGTCCACCTTGAACGTCTTTACCAATTAATGCAGGCTCGTCTTGTAGGGCAAAACGTTCTTTTAATTTTTTACTTTCGCCAGGTGCAAACTCCAAATACACGCCTGATAAAAGTGTACTCATACCGCTAATGCCAGTCTCGTCTATACGGGGTTTTACAACCCAAATTTTTGCATCTTCAGTTAATAACGAGTCGTAGTTTTTATCTATCTGCGCACGAGCGATTACGCTGTCTTGAGAATCTGATAAGCGTATAGCATCTATTTGGCCAATTTTAACACTACGTACTTTTATTTCAGTTTTGCCTGCAATAATGCCCTCTGCATGGGGCATTTTTATATAAATAGTGGGCCCTACATTCGCCTGATATTGGTACAGCATCCACAGGCCCACCAACAAGGCTACCAGAGGAATAATCCATATGGCTGAAATTTTTGGTTGCTTTGTTACATTCGCCGTTTCGGTCATGCTTTATTCTCTGAAGTTTTGTTTTTAGGTGAATCCCACAGCAAGCGCGGATCAAACGCGTGGGCGGCCATCATTTGGCATATTACCATAACAGTAAAAAAGACAATGCCAACGCCTGGGGTTATCGACATTAAGTTACCTAATTGCACTAGTGCAACCAGTATAGCAACTACAAATACGTCTATCATTGACCATTTGCCAATAAATTCAGTAAGTTGATAAATTTTAGTATACCCTTTGGTGTGTCTGTTTGCAGGTTTTGCAACCATAATACATAAAAAGCTCAGTACAAACGCTTTGGCGAGTGGCACTACTACACTTGCAAAAAATATGATGGCGGCAATAGGGTAAGAGCCACTTTTCCAAAGCGTAAGCACGCCCCCTATTAATGTAGAGGGAGATTCATCGCCTAGGCTGGTGGTGTGCATAATTGGCAGTAAATTAGCGGGTATATAACATAATACCGAGGTTACCAACCACGCAGTGGCTTTTTGCACACTATTTGGGTTTCTAATATGTGTTTTGCTATGGCAGCGCGGGCAGTAGTCATCTTTACAAAGTTGATGGCACACGTGACAAGCTTTAATGTTTTGATCAATAGCGCGTTTGGCGTGCGAGGCTTCTTCAACAAATTCAACCGGTTTAATTTGTGCCCATAACCTTGGCCTATTTAAGTGGGCAAGCGCCGCAATATATAAAATTACAAAACCAATATAAGCCCAAAAACTAGCTCCAAAGCTTATATCAGCAAGCGACATAATTTTTACCATGCTTACCAACACGCCAATTAAAAAAATCTCTGACATGATCCAAGGTTCAAGTGCCAAGGTAAATTTTAATAAACGCCTTGCTATGCCTTGAGGTAAGGCACTTAGTAGCCCTAAATGCATGGGTATTAAAATAACGAGTAAACTCATTGGCAAAGCAATTATGCTCAAGTCTATAAATAAGCCAAGCAATTCACTATCGTAATTAAATAAAATACGGGCGGCATCGGGTAAGGTAATGGTTTGAGTAATGCCACTACTACTAAATGAAATAAAAGGGTAAAACATACTACTTAATAACATAAGCAATGAGCCAACACTGAGTGCCACAACTTGGCTGTCATGGTTTACGTCTGCTTCGCATAGTTTATGTTGGCAATGGGGGCATATTGCCATTTGCTTAGCGGCTATTCTTGGTAAGTCAATTATCAGGTCGCAGCACGGGCAAATAGTTTGCAAGTTATAACCATAAAAGAAGAATGTTTACGCAATTTTGCTATATTTAAGCTATTAATACAACGCGATTAATCATAAAGCGTAGTAACGACACGTTAAAGGTCATCATGTATCACTTATTACTGTGCTTTATTTTATATTTATTATTAAGCACAAACGCCTTAGCAGCCCCACCAAAAAAGCCCATTGTTATTGCTGCAAGCGCAACCATTCCTCCGTATGTAATAGAAAAAACAGACTCAGGTATACAGCTTGATATTATTAAAGCTGCATTGGTTGAACAGGGTGTTAGTAATATTGTGGTTATTTATATGTCTAACAAACGGGCTGAACAACAGCTGCATAGCGGAGGGGTAGATATACTGCTTAACTATGCCGGTAAGATAGGCACTGGTATTTACCCTAGTAAGTCTGTTTTGAGCTATCAAAATGTGGCCATTTCACTAAAAAAGAAAAACTATAAAATAAGTACGGTTTTAAATTTAAATAATAAAAGTGTATTGGGCTTTCAAAATGCAACCGCTTATTTGCCAAGTCATTTTGCAAAACAGGTGAGCCAGTTTGCAACCTATGAAGAGGTTGTTAATCAGCGTGCACAAATTGATAGGTTAATGAAAGAGTGGGTTGATGTAATTGTACTTGATAAGCGCATTTTTTATTATTACAACAACGATTACCCGCATTCATTGCCTGTTAGTGTTCATACTATTTTTCCAAAAGCGCCAAGGCCAGCTTATTTTAATAACCCGTTACTGCAACAAACATTTGATAAAGGCCTACTTGCTATAAAGCAAAGTGGTAAATACCAGCAGCTATTAAATGTAAACGGCCAAGCTAAATAGCGTGTAATTATACCAATCCGCATAATTAAGAGATCTATTTTGAGGTTGGATAAACGTGTTGATAGCAAGGCAAAAAATTCGCTGTTTAGTTGTTCTAAATGAGAATTTTTTAACACAGATAGCGACACGTTTAGCCCCTGAAAATGATTAAGTATTATTGCGGATTGGTATTAGTCAAATAAGGCAACTGTTTGGCGGGTAAGGGCGATTAGTTCGCCTGATTGTGACCAAATACAGCCATCTTCTAATCCGTAGCCACCTTTGGCATGGTGAGTAATCGCTTCAAAACCAAGCCATTCACCTGGGGTTAGCTTAGGCTCTTGTACAAACTCTAAATACCATGACATGCTACTTGCTGGCGCAGGTTGCTTAAACATTTGTAGCAATGTGGGTGGCCAAGCATCTGTTAGTGCAATGATATGCGCTTCTGTAATGGTTTCGGGAGTGTGTTTAAAGCGCATCCAGCCGCCTAAATGCGAGGTCTCAGCAGCACTAAATGGCATAGCACCTTGTTGTGGGCATAAATCTACGTGCTGAAAAAACTCAGGCATTTGGCCTTTAATAAAAGGCAAAGTGTGGCGAGTATCAACATCTTTTAAACCCATGGTTTTAGATACTGGCACATTTACACCTGACTCTCTGTCAATTGCAAAGCATGCTTGTACAATTACGCACACTTGTTCGCTTTGAATTACTTTAGCTAAAACTTGAGTACTACTTTTACCCTGGCGTAAAATTTCTACTGACAACGAAAAAGGGGTATCGGCTAATAACGGGCCGACAAAATTAGTACTTAATGATAGTAGCCTGCGTGAAGGGTCTACTTGCTTTCTTATTGCTTGATAAAGTAATGCAGCTGAAAGGCCACCAAAAGCGGTTCTGCCTTGGCACCAATTTGCAGGAAACTGCATTGTGGCACTTTGTTGTATTGACTGAGTGTGTGAAGTGTTAGAAATAGCCGACGCTTGTTTTAATAAGTCATCAAAATGCATTGTAATAGTCCTTGAAATTATCTTTATGAGACATATATAGCACATATCAACTGGTCAGACTAGTTGTGTTAAATAGGTGCATTTGTCTTAAAAAACATCAAACCCTACTTTTATTAAGGTTTTTTGTTAAATAAATTACAAAAAATGAATTTTTTTTCATTTTTACAGTTGAATTAACTTTGTGGCATCCCTATTTACTAGTCATCGAACGTATTAACGAATTTTGAAGTTGGAGAAGATTCATGGGTAAAATTATTGGAATCGATTTAGGTACTACAAACTCTTGTGTTGCAGTACTTGATGGTGATAAAGCACGTGTTATTGAAAATGCGGAAGGCGATCGCACAACCCCGTCTATTATTGCGTACACGCAAGACGGCGAAACATTAGTAGGTCAACCTGCTAAGCGTCAAGCGGTTACTAACCCAACTAACACGTTATTTGCAATCAAGCGTTTAATTGGTCGTCGTTTTGAAGACGAAGAAGTACAACGCGATATCGGCATTATGCCGTTTAAAATCATCAAAGCTGATAACGGCGATGCATGGGTAGAAGCGGGCGGCGAAAAACGCGCTGCACCACAAATTTCTGCTGAAGTACTTAAAAAAATGAAAAAAACTGCAGAAGACTTCTTAGGTGAAGAAGTAACTGAAGCGGTAATTACAGTACCTGCATACTTTAACGATTCACAACGCCAAGCAACAAAAGATGCTGGCCGTATTGCGGGTCTTGAAGTTAAACGTATTATCAATGAGCCAACTGCTGCTGCTCTTGCTTACGGCATGGACAAAAACAAAGGCGAAAACATTGTTGCAGTTTATGACTTAGGTGGTGGTACTTTCGATTTATCAATCATTGAGATTGACGAAGTTGAAGGCGAGCACACGTTTGAAGTACTTGCTACAAATGGTGACACTCACTTAGGTGGTGAAGATTTCGATAACCGCGTAATCAACTACTTAGTAGCTGAATTCAAGAAAGATCAAGGCATTGACCTTAAAACTGATCCACTTGCAATGCAACGTGTTAAAGAAGCTGCTGAAAAAGCAAAAATTGAACTTTCATCTGCACAATCTACAGAAGTTAATCTTCCGTACGTAACTGCTGATGCAACAGGTCCTAAGCACATGAACGTGAAATTAACACGTGCTAAGCTTGAGTCACTTGTTGAAGACTTAGTAACTAAGTCAATTGAACCACTTAAACGTGCACTAGCTGATGCTGATTTATCAGTAAATGATATTAACGATATCATTTTAGTAGGTGGTCAAACACGTATGCCATTAGTACAAAAAACAGTTGCAGAGTTCTTTGGTAAAGAGCCACGTAAAGATGTTAACCCTGATGAAGCCGTAGCCGTAGGCGCAGCAATTCAAGGTGGTGTATTAGCGGGCGACGTTAAAGACGTACTATTACTAGACGTTTCTCCATTATCTCTAGGTATTGAGACAATGGGTTCAGTAATGACTGCGCTAATTGAGAAAAACACGACGATTCCTACTAAGAAATCGCAAACTTTCTCTACTGCAGAAGATAACCAATCTGCAGTAACGATTCACGTACTACAAGGTGAGCGTAAGCGTTCTAGCGACAACAAATCTCTAGGTCAGTTTAACCTAGAAGGTATTCGTCCTGCGCAACGTGGTACACCACAAATCGAAGTAACATTCGACGTAGATGCGGACGGTATCTTACATGTATCTGCTAAAGATAAAGATACAGGTAAAGAGCAAAAAATCACGATTCAAGCGTCTTCAGGCTTAAGCGATGAAGAAGTAGAGAAAATGGTTCGTGATGCAGAAGCTAACGCTGAAGAAGATAAAAAGTTTGAAGAGCTAGTAGCTGCACGTAACCAAGCTGATGCAATGGTTCACGGTACACGTAAGCAAATTGAAGAAGCTGGCGATGCCCTTCCAAGTGAAGACAAAGACGCAATCGAAGCGGCTGTAGTTGACCTTGAAGGCGCAATTAAGAGCGACGACAAAGCAGAAATTGAAGCTAAAACGCAAGCACTTGCTGAAAAGTCTCAAAAGCTTATGGAAATTGCTCAAGCTAAAGCGCAACAAGGTGGCGCGGATGCAGGTGAGCAACAGCAACAACAGTCTGCTAAGCAAGACGACGATGTAGTTGATGCAGAGTTTGAAGAAGTAAAAGACGACAAGTAATTGTTGGCTGAGCTTCTAACTAGCCTAAACATTATGATTTGCTCAGGTTTTTAGGGTAGGATGAACTTTTGAGGCGCGCAGGCTACAGCTTGTCGCGCCTTTTGCATGTATTTAAGGTTTAAAATTTTCATGATAAATCGATGTGATTTATCGGTTTATCCCGCAGCTTAGCTGCAAATAGAAAAGAGTAGTGTGATAGATATGTCAAAACGCGATTATTACGAAGTCCTCGGCGTAAGCAAAGATGCAGGCGAGAGAGACATAAAAAAAGCGTATAAACGCTTAGCGATGAAATATCACCCAGATCGTACCGCCGGTGATAAAGATCTCGAAACTAAATTTAAAGAAGTAAAAGAAGCTTACGAGATTTTAACCGACGATCAAAAACGTCAAATGTATGACCAATACGGCCATGCTGCCTTTGAACAAGGCGGTGGCGGCGGTCACGGTGGCTTTGGCGGTGGTGGTCAAGGCGATTTTGGTGATATTTTTGGTGATGTGTTTGGTGACATTTTTGGAGGCGGCGGCGGTGGTCGACGTCAATCTCGTCAGCAACGCGGATCAGACTTACGTTACAACATGGACTTAAGCTTAGAAGAAGCTGTACGTGGTAAAGACGTAGAAATTAAAGTACCAACATGGGTTAGCTGTGAACCGTGTGATGGTAGTGGTGCCAAGCCTGGCTCTAAGCCAAAAACATGTACTACATGTCATGGTGCGGGCCAAGTACAAATGCGCCAAGGTTTTTTTGCTGTTCAGCAAACCTGTCCTACGTGTCAGGGTCAAGGCCAAATTATTTCAGACCCTTGTAACAAGTGTCATGGACAAGGGCGTGTTGAGAAAACTAAAACTCTGTCGGTTAAAATTCCAGCTGGCGTAGATACAGGCGATCGTATTCGTTTAACTGGCGAAGGCGAAGCGGGCATGCACGGTGCACCTGCAGGTGATTTATATGTACAAGTATCAGTACGTGAACACCCAATTTTTGTACGCGATGGCAACAACTTGTACTGTGAAGTGCCTATTAGCTTTACAACCGCTGGTTTAGGTGGCGAGATTGAAGTACCGACACTTGATGGCCGTGCAAAACTTAAAATACCGTCTGAAACACAAACGGGCAAAATGTTCCGTATGCGTGGCAAAGGTGTTAAATCAGTGCGCAGTGGTTCACAAGGTGATTTAATTTGTAAAGTGGTAATTGAAACGCCAGTTAATTTAAATGAGCGTCAACGAGAGCTACTTAAAGAATTAGATGAGAGCATGGGTAAAGACAGCTCTAAAAATCGTCCAAAAGAGCAAGGCTTTTTTGACGGGGTTAAAAAGTTTTTTGATGACCTAACTAAGTAATTAGTAGTTTTCATTTAATAAAAAAAACGGTGCTTTTAGCGCCGTTTTTTTTGCTTAAACCAATGTGTTTATATGCTATTTTGTACCAATCCGCATAATTAAGTGATCTATTTTAAGGATGGAAAAGCGTGTTGATAACAAGGCAAAAAATTTGTTATTTAGTTGTTTTCGGCAATTGCTCCTGCATTGCCCTACCTTCTGCATCCATGCAGTCGTAAATGAGAATTTTTTAACACAGATAGCGACACGTTTAGGCCCTAAAAATGATTAAATATTATTGCGGATGGGTATTAATACTAAGTTAGTAATGGAAAAAGCGTTATGACACCTGCAATAGAAACACTTAAAAAGCTAAATATACAATTTGATGTACTTAGTTATCAGCACGAGGTAAATAATACCCACTATGGTATGGAAGCGGTTGAAAAGCTAAATCTTAACAGTGCTCAGGTTTTTAAAACCCTAGTGCTTGAAACCCACGAACAGGCGCTTATTGTTGCGCTTACAAGCGTTGATGAGCAAGTTAATTTAAAGCAACTTGCTAAATTATATAAGGCAAAAAAACTAACACTTGCCGATGCTAAAAAAGTGCACGCTAGTACGGGTTACGTATTAGGTGGCGTAAGTCCACTTGGGCAAAAAAAACGATTGAAAACCTTTATCCATAAACGTGCTTTAAATTTTACTACCATTTACGTAAGCGCTGGAAGGCGAGGTCTGGAAGTGGCGCTTAGCCCCAATGATTTAGGGCGCGCAATTGATGCAACGTTTGCTGAATTTTAAATTAAACCTGTTAGTTAGCAAAGCAACAAGCATAAATTTCATGTTTATAATTTGCTGCTTACTTCATTATTAACTACAGTCAAAATACCTTTATACACTCTTCGGTGTGGCTGTATGTATGACCTTTACGGACATTAACTTTTTCGCGGTACTTGTGGCAGCACTTTCCTCTTTTATGCTTGGTGGCATTTGGTATTCAAAAGCGCTTTTTAAAAATGCATGGTTAGAAAGTATCGGTCTTACCGAGTTAGATTTGCATTCAGCCAAGCCGACCTTAATTTTTGGTGCTAGTTTCTTTTTAGCCATGGTATCGGCATGTGTGCTTTCATTGTTTTTAGGTAAAGAGGCAGGGATAGGCGAGGGCGCGTTTACTGGATTTGCAATTGGCCTATTTTGGGTTGGTAGTTCGTTGGGGCTAAGTTATATATTTGAACAACGGCCCATAAAGTTATTTTTAATTAATGGCGGCTACCATACGCTGCAGTTTTCTTTAATGGGCTTAATTATAGGTGTTTGGCCTTAATTTTGAATTTGTGTTAATAATATACTCTTATAAGTAGTTACAGTGGGTAATCTAAGTTAATTTGGTTTTAGTTAACTTAGTGATGGCGGGCTAGCACTTTTTTGGTAAACAAAGTTATGAAAATTTTAGTTGTGGATGATATGCCATTAATGCGCCACGTTTTAATAAATATGTTAAGGCAGTTGGATTATAAAAATGTAGTTGAAGCTACCGATGGCCTACAAGCATTAAAGTTATTGCGCGGACAACATTTTGATTTAGTGATCACTGACCTGCATATGCCAAAAATGGACGGCGTAAACTTACTTGATAATATTAGAAGCGACGAGGCTCTTTCGCAGTTGCCAGTTGTTATGGTTACCTGTGAAGATAGCTCTGATGCCGTAAAACAAGTTATTAAAGCTAAAGTGTCTGGGTTTATAGTAAAACCATTTAATATGAATGTACTATCGGCGCAATTAAATCGCTTTTTTTTTAGAGATTAACGTATCCGCAAGTAACATTGCACTTCACATATTACTTTTATGCTTGGCATGTAAATATCTACCCCTTCAATGAAACTTCAGTCCCACACATCACATCTGCAATTAAAAGTGTTAAAATTCTTCCTTTAATTTGTTTCAAAGACTAAAAGAGGGCCTATGGCAAAACCAAACAAAAAAGGGCCATCAAAAACCGTCGATATTTTTTGCTCTGCATGTAAAGCACCTTTGTATAAGTATCGAAAAGGCGGAAAAGGTGCACTCGTTAAATGTTTTATTGAGCGTATAACACAAGATCATACGCTCACGCCTTGTATATGTCCTAACTGCGAACGCCCTTTTGCACGCCCAGCAACGATTAGAGGGGCGCCTGCTTATAAAATGATTGGCGGTAAAGTAACGTTTAAATAGTAATTTAAAACTCCATGCGCTAAATACTGTATTCAAATACACCTAATCCATTTAAAAATTTTAAGCGGACAATTGGCCTTGTTCCAATAATTGAGCCTGCTATACTCGCGCGGTTTTGCTGTTTCAATGATTGAAAAATACCCTCCCCAAGGATAGGGCCAGTTATTTGGGTTTTTTAAAGCAAAGGATAGACGTGTGATTGCACTCTTATTTGATATTGTAGGTATGGCGGGTACTTTCTTAGTAGTTGGTGCGTTTTTTTTATTACAACTTAACAAAGCATCACCCACAGGGTTAATGTACAACATAATGAATTTAACTGGCGCAATATTGCTGTTAATAAGCTTATGTTATAACTTTAACCTAGCGAGCTTTGTAATCGAAATTTTTTGGATTGCAGCGTCGTTAATTGGGTTATTTAAGTACGTTAAAAATAAGCCTACTTTAGCAACAAATTAATTACTTTATAGTTGCTACTTACACTTACTGTTGCGAGTCAGCCCTGACTTGCAGCAGTTTATGAATTAATTAAGATTTATTGCATTTGTTAACACGAAGTTTCTGTTGTTAGTGCTCATAACCCGTTAAACTAGCGCCCTAAAATTTTGTAGCTATTTTGTTGTGAGCTGGGCATGTTCTCCTTTTCTAAAAAACTTCTTATTATTTTCGTTCTTCTTTTGATTTTACTCTCAATAGTTTTTTGCTATGGGCGTACGCATTTTTATAATCAAGCAGAGCAAAAAGCAACCCAACAAGCTACGCAGTTAAAGCATTATATTGATACCGAATTAACGCGCTTTTCAAAAATTCCGCAGTTGTTAACGTATAACAATCCGGTTATTGATTTTGTGAGCACTGAGCAAAATAATGATAAGGCAATTAATAACTACTTAGCTGATATTCAGCAAGCTAGCGGTGCCTCAGACATCTATATTCTTGATTCCCAAGGTGCGGTTATTGGCAGCAGTAACTGGCAAGCAGACCACACATTTTTGGGCAGCGACTTATCGTTTAGGCCATATTTTAAACGCGCTTTTGCTGGCGAAAAGGTGGCATATTTTGCACTTGGCATGCGAACTAAAGAGCGTGGTATTTACTTCTCACAAGCAATTTATAACGATAGTAAAGCTGTGGGCGTGATTGTTTTAAAAGTAAATGTAAATAAATTTGAAAGTGATCGGCAGCTTTTAAATACCTCCCACGGCAGCCACTTTTACGTGCAACTAGCTGACAGTGTACTCGCTATATCCGACATGCAAACTTGGCGTTTAAATACATTTTCGGCACTTGATATTACACAGCGACGAGATATTTCACAGCGCCGCGCATATCTAGATCACCAACCTGAGCTAATTGCGCATTCTAATTACACATCGCAGCGTCTTAACTTTAGAACGATAACTGATCGTAATTATCTTGCGGTGGAAGAAAAGTTACGCTTTTTAGATGCCACTTTGACAGTGTTGGTGGATGTGTCTAATGCTAACTTGGCTCAGCTTCCTAGGTTAATTGGCTTTATTGTGGTGTATTTAATTATTATTGCACTAGGGTATGGGGTATTAAGGCGTTTTGCTGGGGTTAAAAAGCTCGTTTATTCTCACCATAGTTTAGATAAAGAGCTAAATGCCCATACCCAAGCTTTTGAGTCGCAACAAGCAGCGTTAGTTCAATCAACAAAATTGGCTACCATTGGCCAATTGAGCATGGGGTTTAATCATGAAATTAATCACCCGCTTAATACCATTAATACATATTTAGCCAGTGCAAAAAGGTTGCTTGCAAAAGGTAAGTTTGAAGCGCTCAACGAAAACTTACAATTGATTGAGACTTTAGTTGCTCGTGTTCACAAAATAGTAGAGCAGTTAAATTACTTTAAAGATTCATCAGTTACAAATATCACGGCGCTGCCTTTACATGATGCAGTGTTCAATGCAATTGAAATTAATAAAGCTCAGCTAAAACAAGATAATATTAGTTTAATTGAGCCGCAGATTGATAAAAGCATAAAAGTACTTGTAGATCGTACCTGCTTTGAAGAGGTGCTCGTAAATTTAATTGCCAATGCCAGCCAAGCCATGCAAGGCTGTATAAATCGAGAATTAAGCTTTGCAGTAAGTAGCGCAGATGGCCATGCAAAATTTTCAATTAAAGATACAGGCCCAGGCATTGAAATACATAACATAGAAAATATATTCGAGCCTTTTTACAGTACTAAGTCGGTAGATGGTTTAGGGCTAGGGTTGTCTATTTCTAAGCAAATTATCTCAGCGTTTAATGGCACACTAACCGCTCAAAACCTGGCACATGGTGGAGCTGAATTTATCATAACCGTGCCTTGCGAAGACCCAACTAGCTAATTACCTCGTTTAAGTATACATAATTTATAAGGATATAAAACACGATGAATGAGCAAGCAACAATAAAACAAAGCGAAGGTAGCAAGATGAGTCTGCTTTGGTTGCTGCTTGGCCCTTCGATAATGTTGATAGCCTGTATTATTGAGCCCCCTTTTGGCATGTCTGCAGCTGCAATTAAAACAGCTGCGCTGACTTTTTGGATGGCGTCGTGGTGGGTAAGCGAGGTAGTGCCTATTGCAGCCACTGCGTTACTCCCCGTTGTTGTTTCGCCTTTGGTAAGTATTGGCACCATTAAACAAGTCACAGAGCCGTATGCGCACCCACTAATATTTTTATTTTTAGGTGGGTTTTTAATATCCATAGCAATGGAGCGTTGGGGGTTACATAAACGTATAGCGTTAAAAACTATGCTGCTTGCGGGTACAAAACCTAGTTATCAAATTTTAGCAATGATGCTGGTTACTGCGTTTTTATCTATGTGGATGTCAAATACTGCCACAGCAGTGATGATGCTTCCCATCGCTCTTTCAGTTACTCATTTGGTTAAGCAAACAAACCCAAAAAATACCGGCTTTGGAACTGCTATTTTATTAGCCATAGCGTATGGCGCAAGTGTAGGTGGAATTGCAACATTAATTGGCACGCCGCCAAATGCACTAATGGCTGCCTACTTGTCTGACACGTACAATATTGAAATTGGTTTTGCAAAGTGGATGCTTGTAGGTGTACCACTTAGCCTATCAATGCTAATTGTTATATGGGTTTGGTTGACTAAGTTTGCGTATCACGTTGACAGCGATAGCAGTGCCAGTGAGGTTGATACAAAAATGCTTTTTAAGCAGCAACTAAATCAGTTAGGAAAAATACACAGCGCAGAAAAACGTGTGTTGTGCGTATTTACCCTCGCTGCATTTTGCTGGATGTTTAGGCCAATAATTGCCGAAGCTACTCAATTACAACTTTCCGATACGGGAATAGCTATTGGCGCTGCACTGCTATTATTTATTTTACCGGCCAATAAACAAGGCTCAGAGCGAATCCTTTCATGGCAGCACGCTGCAACGGTACCTTGGGGAGTGTTAATTTTGTTCGGCGGTGGGCTAAGCTTAGCGTCGCAAATTAACTCATCTGGATTAGCCAAATTTATTGCAACGTTAATACAAGGGGCTGATGCAGTACCACTTGTTTTAAGTGTGTTAGTTATAGTGGCTCTCATTATATTTTTAACTGAAATTACCAGTAATACAGCGACAGCTGCAGGGTTTTTGCCACTATTAGGTCCGGTTGCTGAGTCAATTACAGGCTCTCCTTTAGTGTGGGTTATACCTGCTGCACTGGCTTGTAGTTGCGCATTTATGATGCCAGTAGCGACGCCTCCAAATGCTATTGTATTTGGCTCTGGGCAAATAAAAATGCAGGATATGATTAGGGCGGGGTTTGTACTTAATATTGCAGCTATTATGCTTATAACCTTTGTTACTATGGTCATTGCGGCGAGGGTTTTTAACTTTTAATCCTAGTTTTTGATTATTTGTTACTATAAAAACAGCCGATTGTAGACGATTAGTGTTATTGCTCGATAAACCGAACAGCGCTATAGTCTTAGCAATGTTTTTACTCGAGTAATACTTTTTGAACCCTGACTCAACACACACATCATCATTAACCACAGAATTTAGCGAGCTACAAAATAGCTTTTCAAACAATCCCTACCCACCAATCGAAAAGCGCTTAGCTTTGTTAAAAGTAGTGCGTGGGCGAATTGTGAAACTTGAGCAAGAGCTTGTAGACGCAGCTTCGAAAGATTTTGGTTACAGAACCGCCTTTGATACCCTACTTGGTGATATTCTTCCTACTGTACAAGGTTTAGCACACATAATAAAAAAGCTGCCTAAATGGGCTAAACCCAGTAATCGCTCAGTGGGGTTAAGTTTATGGCCTTCAAAAGTCAGTGTGAGTTATCAGCCCTTAGGCGTTGTTGGGGTTATTGCCCCATGGAATTATCCTATTCAGCTGGCCTTAGTTCCTGCAATAACGGCATTGGCTGCGGGCAATAGAGTGATGCTTAAGTTAAGCGAATTTACCCCACATACTAACGCAGTGATCGAAAAAATATTTACGCAAGAGTTGCACGCACATTGCAAAGTGATAGTAGGTGGAAGCGACGTAGCGAGTGAATTTTCGTCATTGCCTTTTGCTCATATGCTTTTTACTGGTTCAACATCAGTGGGTAAGCTTGTTATGGCTGCGGCGAGTAAAAACTTAACGCCTGTAACACTTGAGTTAGGCGGGAAGTCGCCGGCAATAATTACCGAAGGCGCTAATATTAAAAAAGCGGCGCAAACCTTATTGTTTGGCAAAATGGCCAATGCCGGGCAAATTTGTGTCGCACCCGACTATGTGTTTGTGCCTAAAGCATTAGAGCATCAACTTATTCAGCAGATATGTGAGCTTTATAAAAAGCACTTTAAAGATGGCGTTGAAGGGAAAAACTTAACCTCTATTATCAGCGATGCACATTACTCCCGATTAGAAGGTTATTTAACTCAGGCAGAAAAACTCGGTGCGCATGTTATAAAGCCACTGGAGCAAAACCAGCAAGATCAGCAAAAACATAGAATGGGATTACACATAGTTACTCAGGTCAGTGATGAAATGACACTGATGCAGGATGAATTATTTGGTCCTATTTTACCTATAAAAACATATGAAAAACTTGACGATGCCATTACCTACGTTAAAGCTCACCACCATCCTTTGGCACTTTATATTTTAGGGCAAGACAAGCGCGCACAAGATTATATTATGCAGCAAACATTAAGCGGTACTGTTGCTGTAAACGACGCACTGGTGCAAGTAACTGCCGACGATGTGCCATTTGGTGGTGTAGGGCATTCAGGAATGGGGCATTACCATGCTAAGGAAGGGTTTTTAACGTTTAGCCACGCAAAAAACACACTCGTATCGAGTTCATTTAATCCGCGCACAGCTCTTTTATTAAAGCAGAGCAAACTCATTATTAAGTTGCTCAAATTTTTATACATTAAATAAAATTAAAGGGCTAATACAATAAATGTATTAGCCCTTATTTTTATATGCTCAGTTTAATTAGGGCTATGGTTAAAGCCCTATAATTTAAGTGGGCTAAAATAAGCGGCCTTCACCTGCATATGTGCCGGCGAGTATTTTTTCATAAATTTTGTCGGCTTTTTCTTTTGCTTCTTCAACTTCTTTAGGTAGCATTTTTTGCTCATCGAGCTTGCGGCTGTGGCTTGCTTGCATATTTCCATTGTATTCAGCAATGGTATTCCACACGTACGATTTTTCTAGGTCTTTGGGCATGCCTAAGCCTTCAAAGTACATTAATGCTAAATTAAATTGTGCCAGCGAGTAGTTATTTGCTGCCGCTTTTTCATACCAGGTTCTGGCTTGTTTGTAGTCGCGCGAGACGCCTTCGCCATTCGCGTACATAACGCCTAAATTAAATTGAGCGGCTGGTAGGTTTTTTTTAGCTGCTTTTTCAAATAAGGTTACGGCCATTTGCTTATCAAGCTTTACGCCTTTTCCTTCATCGTATAAAACAGCTAATGCAAACATAGAATCGGCGTGGTTCTTTTTAACGCCTTCTTTATAAAGCTCTGCGGCTTTAAAGTAATCGCGTGTAACACCATAGCCACCTTCGTACAGTTTACCTAATTCGTAAATACCAGGTGCAAAACCTTTATCAGCTAAGTATTCAAATTCTTTCAGTGCAGTTGCAAATTCGCCTTCGTTGGCTGCTCTTATTCCGTCTTCAAGAGTTGCATGCGCAAGCGGGCTTGAAAGTAAAATGCCAGCAAGTATTAATGATTTTAAATTAATGTGTGACATAGCCATGTCTCCAATAGGTAATCGTTGCAATGTGTTGATTAAAACCTGTTTTATTGCAACACTTTGTACTCGCTAACCATTAGCTACGTATAAGGTGATGCAAATGCCTGAGACTAAGTTATTGCATAATCAAAACTTAGTTAAGCTGTGGTGATAATTATAGCTCAAATCGTCATAAATTTTATTATTACGTTTAAGTTTATAAGCGTAAGATACAGATATTACAGAAAATTTAAAGAAGTAAAAAAGCGCTAACCAAGGTTAGCGCTTTTATGGCCATATTAACCGTCACTAATATGAGCAATGTAGCAAGTAGATGTGAACTTTTATGCAATCACTTGGGTCGAGTAAGTAATCGTGGATAAGCAGTCACGTGCTTTAAACAAAATATCAGCATCCATGCTGTATTTCTTCCCTGGGCACTGAGGTCGTTACACTTTGTTTATGCGATTAATTATTATTTAGATTTGGTGGGGTGTCAACACTAATTGGTAATAATAATTGTTATCAATTGGTGTTTGAGTGTGTTTGGTCAGTGTGTTTTTATTAACTGTATGTTTTGTTAAGGTTTTTAATGTTTAAAATAATAAATAAAAAATTTACTCGCGCGTTGGTTGTATTGAGCATGCTCTTTTTATGTAGTTGCTCGGCATCGTTTACTTATAATAATTTAACTTGGCTGTCGTCATTTTGGGTTGATGACTACATAGATTTAAATAAACAGCAAAATAAACAACTAAAAAGTATTATTACAACTACTCAGCAGTGGCATCGCAGTACCCAGCTACCTGCTTACAAGCAAGGTATTACTAATTTAAAAAGCCTGTTTAATCAGCAGCTCAATTACTCTCAGCTTAAAGAGCAAGTTGTATTTGCCAGAGCTCACTTTACTAACTTACTTGAATACGCAAATTTACCGTTAGCTCAATTAGGTTTAACACTCTCATTGGCTCAAAAAGAGGAGTTAATTAATAGTATTCAAGAGCAAATTAATGAAGAACAAGAAGAGTTTAAACAGCAAACAGCGAGTGAGCGAAAAAGTGAGCGCCTAGAGCGACAGCTTGATTACTATCAACAGTGGTTAGGTAAGCTTAGCGATACTCAAACGGCGCTTATAAGCACTGCTAATAATAAGCATCATGACTCTAAAGCACTCTGGCTTTTATACAAACAAACGCGGCTAAATGCCGCAGAAGGTGTTTTAACCAACAACACATTAAACGATAATGAGTTTGTTGAGCAGTTGAGCTTTGTAATTAAAGAGCGTGACGCTTTTATGAGCGATGAGCTAATAAATAGTAATGAGGCTAATCTTGATTTATATGTCAATTTGCTACTTGAATTAAATACAACATTAAGCGCAAAGCAACGTGAAAATGTTAATGATGAATTCGATGAACTCATCGATACGCTCACCGACTTAATAAACGATTAAGTTATTAAGTCGGTGTATTTATCACCGCGTTGCTTTTAAAAACATCAAGGCTGAGCACAAATCAGCCAAACACACCCACTTAAAAGTTTATCGCTTATTATGTGTGGTTTATAGATGCTAAGATAATGTTTTATAGTTAAAAACTATCCCACCTGATCGGTTTTAAAATTTATCTCGTACGCTTGTCTCGTTTATTTGTTGCTTGACTATCCTGCCTTTTTCAATAAATGTAGAAAAAAGTAACATCCATTACGCTTAACTAGGCGTGCACATATAAAGGTTTGTAATGGTAACAACTTATGGTTACTGATTTAAAAAGTATGCTAAATACCTGGTACCCGCTGCGTGATGAGCAGCAATGGGTACTTGCTACGTTGTACCGCATTGAGGGCTCAAGCTATCGAAAGCTGGGTGCTATGATGCTAATTTCAAGCTTAGGGCAACGCTTAGGTATGCTCTCTGGTGGTTGTTTAGAGGCCGACATTCAGCGTCACGCTAAACAAGTTATGACTTCATTAAATTCAAAAACAATTACTTATGATGCAACCGATGAAGACGATTTAACGTTTCAGCTTGGTATTGGCTGTGGTGGAATAGTCCACATAGTGTTACAGCCGGTGCATAGCAACAACGGTTATTTGCAATTAACAGATATGTTTAATGCGCTTAAAAATAAACTTGCGGGGCATTATTTACAGCAAATAAGCCCGTTAGCCGTAACGGGAGCTGGGCTGTTTAGCCCAAGTAGCAGTAGCAACGATTTATCACTTAATCGTAAAGCGCAACTCATCGATATGGATAACAGCCAATGGTTACAGGTAGCTATTAACCCGTCTCCACATTTACTTATTGTTGGGGGGGGAGCTGATGCCATAGCGGTTTACGCATTTGCTAAGCAATTAGGTTGGATGGTGAGTATTTGGGATAGCCGAGCTGCTAATGCCAAAAGGCAATATTTTCAAAATGCAGATGCTATTTTACGAATTCCTCCTGCTGAACTTAAACAATATTGCGAAGATAATAAAGTAGATGCCGCTATTTTAATGGCGCACAGTGTAGAGCTAGACTCACAGGCATTAGCCGCACTTACCCTCAGCCCACTAAAATACATTGGTTTACTTGGTCCTAAACACCGCAGAGCACAAGTATTTGACCATGCAGGTTGCAACGTTCAAGATGTAAAAGCCCCTGTATTTGGCCCTGTAGGGCTAAATTTAGGCGGGGATTCCCCAGAGAGCATTGCGTTGTCGCTCATTAGTGAGATACACGCCGTGCTGTCAAATAAAGATGCAACATCATTAAGTAACTGGGGCAATTAATAGTGCGTATTGCGCGTGTAATTTTAGCCGCTGGGCAATCCTCTCGGTTTAATGGCTGTAAACTCATAGCCGATGTTGGTAATGCACAAACTATGATTGCCCGTGCGGTTGATACGTTTAAAAGCGATGATGCGTTACCCACCTATATAATAAGCGGCGTTTGGCATAGCGAAATAACATACGTACTGGCCGATTATAAAAATATAAAAATAATACATAATCCAAAGTGGCAAGAGGGCTTGGGGAAGTCCATTGCAGTAGCTACAGAAGTAATAACGAATACACAACCCGTTGATGGCATTTTATTTATGTTAGCTGATCAGGTTGAGCTTAAATCTGAGCATATAAATACGCTACTCAATGCGTTTGGAAATAAGCCAACGCGTTGGTGCGCTGATTATGGTGAGCGTATAGGCGTACCTGCTATTTTTCCGGCTGCTGATTTTAAGTTATTAAAGGCACTGAGTTGTGATAAAGGCGCACAGCATTTATTGCGCCACACAGATGCAGAAGTAAATACGATAAAGCTTTCAGATGCGCGCATTGATATAGATACACAACAGCAACTTCAACAGTTTATACAAAGTAAAAATGCATTGGCATGCAACAAGTAAATACAAGGAAATAGCCTAAACTTAATCAAGGCCGTTTACTGCATACATTGGCGGCAATCTTTAACGTAAGAAACTCTTACTCAATACACACGTATAAAAGTAACTATACAGGGTCAATAGTTACTTCAACTTTATCTAATTGATATAAAGCTTAATCAAGGGGCAAGCTATGGTGACGTTTACAGTAAATGGCAAGGTGGTTGAATCACAAGCAAGTGCAGATACACCGTTGCTTTGGGTCATTCGCGATGAAATAGGGTTAAAGGGCACCAAATTTGGTTGCGGCATTGCAATGTGTGGGGCATGTACCGTGCACTTAGATGGGCAAGCTACACGTTCGTGTGTATTACCTATAGGTGCTGTAGCAGGTAAAAACATTACCACAATTGAAGGCCTTAATAATGAGCACCCATTGCAAAAAGCATGGGTAGATGAGCAAGTACCACAATGTGGTTACTGCCAATCAGGGCAAATTATGCAAGCGGCTACGTTATTAGCGGCTAACCCTAATCCAACAGATGAAGAAATAGTGAATCATATGAACGGCAACTACTGCCGCTGTATGGCGTACAAGCGTATTAAATCAGCTATACAGCGTGCAGCTGATGAATCGCAAAGTGCAGTTCAAATGTTTAACCCCAAAGAGCTAGACGTGTAACTGGAGCCGACAATGAAAAAACTATTTCAAAAAAACACCGAAACCGTAAATTTAAATCGTCGCTCATTTATGATTGGCACCGCCAGTGCGGGTTTAGTTATGGCATTTGCGCCGGCTTTGTTTTCAGGTGAGCTCAGTGCAAAAGAGTCGATTGCTCAGCAGGCTTATTCACCAACAATTTGGTGGACAATGAGCCCAGAAGGCGAAGTAGAAGTAAGTATTGCTAAAGCGGAAATGGGCCAACATATTGGTACTGCTCTAGCCCGTATAGTTGCAGATGAGCTAGAGTGCGATTGGGATAAAGTGTCAATTACTTACGTAGATACCCACGAAAAATGGGGTTATATGGTAACAGGCGGCTCGTGGTCGGTATTTCAAAGCTTTAAGCCGCTTTCACAAGCGGGCGCTGCAGGGCGCTTAGCCCTTATTGATGCAGGCGCAAGTATGTTAGGGGTTAAGCCTGAGCAGTGCCATGCTAAAAAAGGGCATATTATTGCAGGCGATAAATCGCTCAGTTATGCCGATATTGTAAAAAAAGGCGAATTTAACCGTACTTTTACCAGCGAACAAGTAGAAAAACTGCCTCTAAAACCTGCTAATAAACGCCACTTAACAGGCTTAAACCAAGATTTCAAAGCGCTCGATATACCCGCTAAAACAAATGGTACAGCGGTATATGGTATTGACGTTGAGCTTGAAGGCATGGTGTATGCTCGCCCTGTAATTCCGCCGACCCGTTATGGCAGTGAAGTAACTAAGGTTGATGATAGCGCCGCCAAATCAATTAAAGGCTACCAAGGCTATGAAATTTTAACTGACCCAAGTAATACTGTAGAAGGCTGGGTGGTTGTTTTAGCAGACAATTACCCAAGTGCGATTAAGGCGGTTGATGCATTAAAAGTAACTTACAAAAAGGGCCAAACGGCCAACGTTACTGAAGCTGATATTCAGGCTTTAGGTGCAAAACTATGTAACGACAGCAGCTCAGGCACTTTATTTGTAAATGAGGGCGATACACCTAAAATGCAGTTCGAGGCAAAACAAACACTCGATGCTGTATACACCACTGCTACCGCTAGTCATTACCAATTAGAGCCACTTAATGCCGTTGCCGAATTCAACGATGGAAAATGGGTAGTTCATACTGGTAATCAATGGCAGTCTTTAACCTTGCCTGCACTGGCCAAAGCGCTAGATATAGAGCAAAACAAGGTGATCATACGCCCTTATTATTTAGGTGGTGGCTTTGGCCGCAGATTATTTGGGGATTGGACTGTACCTGCAGCACTTACTGCAAAAGCAATTGGCAAGCCGGTTAAATTGGTATTTACCCGCGCTGATGATAGCTTGTTTGATCAATCACGCTCTGCGTCAACCGCAAAATTAACGGCGTCGTTTAACCAAAGTGGCGAGCTAAGCGCTATGGAACATGCCTTTGCGGCAGGTTGGCCAACAAAAGCGATGGCACCGGGCTTTTTATCACCTGGGGTTGATGGTAATGGTAAGTTTGATGCGTTCTCAGCTTCAGGTGCCGATCACTGGTACAGCATGGATAACCACCGAGCCCGCGCAATTAATAACGAGCTTGCGCAAAGTACATTTACCCCAGGTTGGCTGCGCTCTGTTGGGCCTGGCTGGATTGTGTGGAGCTTAGAGTCGTTTATTGATGAAATAGCCCATAAACAAGGCAAAGATCCTGTTGAGTTTCGCTTATCAATGCTTGATGGAAAAGGTAAACAAGCCGGTAAAGCGCCAGAAAGCGTAGGTGGAGCAACACGATTAAACGCAGTACTTAAAAAGGTGTCAGCGAAGGTTGCAAATGTTAAGCTGGGTGAAAATGAAGGCATTGGTTTTTCAGTAAGCTCTGGTCAAGAAAGGCATATGCCGGCATGGATTGCGACAGCGGCGCATGTTCATGTAAATAAAGACGACGGTAAAATTACCCTTAAAAAGTTATATGCTGTGGTTGATGCGGGTTTAATTGTTCATCCCGATGGTGCATTAGCGCAATTAGAAGGCTCATTATTATGGGGCACGAGCTTAGCTTTGCATGAGTCAAATAATTACCAAAATGGCCAAGTGGCGGCAACAAACTTTAATACTTACCTACCACTTAGAATGCAAGATGTACCCGATATGGACATTGAGTTTGTACAAAGTGATGAGTTTCCGGTGGGCTTAGGCGAGCCGGGTGTTATTGGCGTAGCGCCAGCTATTGGCAATGCAGTATTTAATGCTGTGGGTGTACGTTTACGCGATTTGCCAATGAAACCAAGTGAGCTTAAAAAAGGCTTAATCGCCTAGGGCGTGTTGACCTTTGATGGTTGAATTTGCAGCAGTGTGTTTGGTTTTTAGGCAAGGCGGAGCCTATGAAGTGTGGTTACTCCACATAAATAGGCGATAACGCAGCATAAATGCCAAACATGCGCTGCCCTTCGGGTTCTGCCTAGGGGCGATAAACTCTTTGTTGTCTACATGGATGTAGGTAAGGGGCGTGAGCAGGACGCGGAAGCTTTGCTCGGTTTTTACTTAGCCCACTAGGTTACAAACCTCGAGCCGCGATTTAATCGCCCCTAGATTGAACAAATTTCAATCCGCAAGGGTCAACACGCCCTAGTTATACGCTAATAAGAGTGTACGGCGCACGCTGTACGCTCTTTGTATTTAGCGATGTATTTTTAAATTGTTAAAGGCTTATTTATGCTAGTCGACCCAGCAGGGCGAAAATTTAGTTATTTACGTTTATCTATCACTGATGTGTGTAATTTTAAGTGTGTTTATTGTTTACCCGACGGTTATCAGTGCGATCACGATAGAGATTTTTTATCTCTTAACGAAATTAGCAATACTGTAAAAGCCTTTGCCCATCATGGCATATCAAAGTTACGTATCACGGGCGGTGAGCCCACTCTAAGAAAAGATTTTATAGATGTTATTCGCGCAGCGAAAGACACGCAAGGCATTACTAAAATAGCAGCCACCACCAATGGCTACTCTATGCATAAGCATATTAATAACTGGGTAGATGCGGGTTTAAACGCTATAAATGTCAGTATTGATACCCTTGACCCGCGTATGTTTAATACCATTACCGGTCACGATAAGTTCTCGACTGTAATGCAAGGCATAGAAAGCGCCCTTGAAAGCGGTATAGAGTCGGTAAAAATAAATAGCGTTTTAATGAAGCAATACAATGGCCGTGAGCTTGATACCTTTTTGGCCTATTTAAAGCACAGGCCTGTGACGATGCGCTTTATTGAGCTAATGCAGACTAACGATAACAAATCATTTTTTGATGCTAATCATATCTCTGGGCAATCTATTAAAGCTAAGTTATTGCAAGCTGGCTGGCAGCCAATAATACGAAGTGTGACTGCAGGCCCTGCACAAGAGTTTTTTCACCCAGACTACCAAGGCAAAATAGGGTTAATAATGCCTTATAGTAATGATTTTTGTGATACCTGTAATCGTTTACGTATCTCATCACTTGGTAAACTGCATTTATGTTTGTTTTCAGAGCAGGGAATATCACTTAGAGAACACATGAGTGATAACACCAATCAGGCTTTAATTGATCAACTAGCACGTTATATAAAAACTAAAAAGCCCACCCATTTATTGCACCAAGGTGATACAGGGGTAACCACTAATTTATCTATGTTAGGTGGTTAAAGTAAAACACACAGATGTAATTTAGATACCAAATTAGGTTTTTTCTCTACAAAATTTGTAATATATATGGTTTTTAGTTAGGTATGTACTTGTTATATTTGCTATTAGCGTTACACTAAATTTTTGATTGTTTATTAAGTTTTTTGAATGGATATCGCAGCACTTAGTAGTACTAAATTATTAAGAAGGAACGTCCTTAGGTGGATGTGCTTGTGCTTTGGTTTTGTCTCTTTGTTTTTTGCTGCCTTTAATATTCTTTTAAACAACTTTCCACTTTTAGGCTATTTAGAAATCGGCCTTTCTTTATTTTGCGCTTACACCTTCAACCGTTTAAACAAACATTCGCTCGAAGTATGGCAATCAATTGTAATGTGCTTGTTTGTCACGTTTGTTATTGTATTAGGTAACTATTTGGCTAAGCCACTAAACGGCTTGTATGTGTGGTCGTTTGCTTTGCCCGTTTTGTATTACTTATTATTGGGCAAACGCTATGGCATCATTTTATCTGCTTTATTATTTATACTCCAAGCTGCTATTTTATTGAGCAAAGCTTCTCAAGCACCACTGACTACGCTCAACTTCAGTTTAAATCTTGCACTTACTTATATTAGTATTTGGGCAATTTCGCATGTGTTTGAAGGAAGCCGCGCTTTATCGTCAAAGCGGTTAAAAAACTTAGCGTTATTAGACCCGCTTACAGGGGCTGCTAACCGTTTATCAATGAACCACTATTTTGAAGTAGAGCTAACAGATAAATCTCAGCTTTACCTGTTTTTACTCGACCTTGACTTTTTTAAACGCATTAACGACACATACGGCCACGCAGTGGGCGATAAGGTCCTAATTGAAGTAGCAACATTATTAAGAGTTGTACTTGCAAAAGGGTACGTATTTAGAGTCGGTGGTGAAGAATTTGCTTTATTTCATTCATTTTCAGCACAAAACGAAGCCATAGCTATGGCCGAAACCATTAGAGAAAAATTAAATAATTCAGCAATTGAGGTAAATGGGCTAAAAATAAACGTTACAGCGAGTATTGGCGTTGTAAAGTATCAGCCGGGTGATAGCTTAGAAAAGTGTGTGAAAAAAGCCGATAAACAGCTCTATAAAGCAAAAGAATACGGCCGCAATAAAGTGTATTTTCAATTAAGTGAGCGTATTAACAAAAAGCCACACATGGCTTAATACATTTGTTCGAAATTAGGGATGCTGTTTTCCCAAATCGGTTTGTCTTTTCCTAAGTGCTCTTTTACTGCATCAAAAAATAACCGTGTTCTCACGGGTAAGTCTCTATGCGGGTACACTGCATACATAGGGCTAAACTCTTTGAGCTTAACGTCGGTAAGTAAAGGCACTAAGCGGCCTTGGCTTATTTCATCATCAATAATAAATGCGGGGGCTACAAAGTAAGTGGTACCCGATAAGGTCTTCATTAGCAGTGCCTCGGCATCGTTTGCTCTAAACACACTTTTTATTTTTTGCTCGCATGGCTCACCTTTACTATTGAAGTAATCTATCCCTTCAACCCGAATAGAGTTACTCGCGTAACTTGCGGCAGGTAATTGAGCTAAATCTTCCATGGTTTTAGGCATGCCGTAGGTGGCTATAAATTCTGGTGCAGCTAATATTAGCAAGCGATTACGCGCGATTTTGCGAGCAATAAGGGAGGAGTCTTTTGGCTCGCCCACTCGAAAGGCTAAGTCGAACCCTTCAGAAACAATATCAACTAACTTATCGTCAAGGCGTAGCTCTACTTCCACTTGCGGAAAGCGCTTTTGAAAATCGTTAAGGACAGGCTGTAAATACCGGCGACCAATTAATGTTGATGACGTAATTTTTAAAACGCCACGTGGCTCCAGGTGGTAGTTTTCGGCCATACGTACGGTTTCGCCTAATAACTCTCTTAACTCACCTGCTTTTTTGATCATTTCGGCACCTGCCGCGGTTAACGAAAACGAGCGCGTGGTGCGATTTAATAGCCTTACGCCAAGCTCATCCTCTAGACGGCTAATTTGTTTAGATATAACTGAGCGGTCTATGTTTCTAAGCTCAGCCGCTTTTGCAAATGAGCCTTGCTCAACCACTTCTAGCAGCATTAAAAGTCGGCTTGTTGTATCCATTATAAAACCCTAAACATGTTATTGATGCCATTTTGGCATTAATGAATTTATAAATCTATGGTTTTTGTCCGCAAGTTTAGTCCGTAACATGCATGCTAATCAATAAAAGGAGCGTCTACATGAACAAACATTTAATTGCTGCTGCACTTGCTGCGGCATCATTATCACTCGCGGGCTGCGCTGATGAGAGCGCTACTCAGGCTCAGCAGCAACAACAATTACAACCAATCGATGTTGCCCAAGTGCTTGTTAAACCAGTACAAAGCTGGCATACCTACACAACTCGTTTAGAGTCACCAGAAGAAGTTGCGTTAATGCCACGTGTGTCGGGTATTATCGACAGCATTGAATTTAAAGAAGGTGATGTTGTTAAGCAAGGCGATGTGTTGTTTCAACTAGACGAGCGCCCATTTGCAGCAGTTGTTGCAAGCTTAGAAGCGCAAATTCACAGTGCCGAAGCCGCCCTTGAACAAGCCCTTAGCGAAGACAAACGTGCAGTGCGTTTGTTAGACCGTAAAGCTATTTCTACCGAGCAAGCACAAGCGCGTACTTCAACGCTGCGCCAACGTGAAGCTCAACTTGCTGCGCTTCAAGCACAGCTGACCTCTGCAAAGCTCGATTTAGAGTTCACCTCTGTGGTATCGCCAATTGATGGCATTATTTCTCGTGCAAACATTACTAAAGGTAATAACGTGCTTGCGGGGCAAAGTGTATTAACATCGATTGTGTCTAACAAAGCAATGTATGCCTATTTTGATGTTGACGAACGTACCTGGAATAGCTCATTTAGCGATGTAACAGCTGCAAGTCGCCAAACGGTTGTAATGCAAAAAGTTGGTCAAAAAGAGTTTGCACATCAAGGTTATATTAACTTTATTGATAACCAAATTAATTCAGCTACTGGTACTTTACGTGTACGTGCTGTATTTGATGAAGATAACAACCAACTTCGTGCGGGCTCATTTGCACGTATTAAATTAGCAGCAAATGAAGTAAGCGAAAAAGTAATTATACCTGAACGCGCAATTGGCACCGATTTAAAAAATCGTTTTGTTTTAACCGTGGGTGAAAACAACGTACTTGAATACAAACTAGTTGAAGTTGGCGAGCGTTACGGCGCATTACGTGCTATTACATCGGGCCTTAGCGAAGGTGACGTGATTGCAGTTAATGGCCCAGCACGTGTAGGCCCAGGTATGCCGATTTCTCCTAATACAGTTACAATTGAAACGGGTGATGTGGCCTTTACACTCTCTGGCAACAACACCCAGCTTATGGCTAAGCAATAAGGTTTATTGATGAAATTTTCACACTTTTTTATTCAGCGACCAATATTTGCAGCCATGCTGTCGTTGGTTATTTTAATTGCTGGTGGTATTTCACTGTTTCAACTTCCTGTAAGTGAATACCCAGAAGTGGTACCGCCAACGGTTGTAGTAACTGCAAATTACCCAGGCGCAAACCCTACCGTTATAGCGCAAACAGTGGCAACGCCGCTTGAGCAAGAAATTAATGGTACTGAAAACATGCTTTATATGTTTTCGCAAGGTACTAGCGATGGCCGCATGACATTAACGGTAACCTTTGCATTAGGTACCGATTTAGACCGCGCACAAGTACAAGTACAAAACCGTGTAAACAGTGCATTGCCACGTTTACCCGAGGAAGTTCAGCGTTTAGGTGTAGTGGCCGAAAAATCGTCGCCCGATTTAACCATGGTGGTGCATTTATATTCACCTGAAAAGACTCACGATACAGCGTACTTATCTAACTATGCCGACATTAATATTAAAGACGAGATTGCCCGTTTACCAGGTGTAGGCGACATTCAATTATTTGGTGGTGGCAAATATTCAATGCGCGTGTGGTTAAACCCAGATGCATTAGCAGCGCGCGAGCTTACGGCAACCGATGTTATAGCTGCGCTGCGCTCACAAAACCAGCAAGTTGCAGCGGGTAGTTTAGGTGCTCAGCCTATTTCTAACGACAGCCAATTCCAAATTTTATTAAATGTAAAAGGGCGTTTAAATAGCGTTAAAGAGTTTGAAAATGTTATTATTAAAGTAGGTGAGCAAGGTCAATTAACACGTTTATCTGATGTAGCACGTGTAGATTTAGGCCTAGATACTTACGCACTTCGCGCTGAAATGGATAACCAGCCTGCACTTGCAATGCCTATTTTCCAACGCCCAGGTTCAAATGCGATTGAGCTTTCAGATCAAGTACGCGAAACAATGGCGCGTTTGTCAGAAGATTTCCCAGCGGGTGTTGAGTACGACATTGTATATGACCCTACGGTATTTGTTCGCGGTTCAATTGATGCGGTAATCGCTACATTGCTAGAGGCAATAGTATTAGTTGTTATTGTTGTAATTGTATTTTTACAAACATGGCGCGCATCTATTATTCCACTGATTGCTGTACCTGTATCGTTAATTGGTACGTTTGCGGTTATGCAGTGGTTAGGCGTGTCTATTAATACGCTCTCGCTATTTGGCTTAGTTTTGGCAATTGGTATAGTTGTGGACGATGCCATCGTTGTTGTTGAAAACGTAGAGCGAAACATTGAGCAAGGTTTATCGCCACTTGAAGCAACACGCGTTGCTATGAGCGAAGTTACCGGGCCAATTATTGCGATAGCTTTAGTACTGTGTGCGGTATTTATTCCAACTGCATTTATTACAGGCTTATCGGGCCAATTTTATAAGCAGTTTGCACTAACGATTACTATCTCTACTGTTATATCTGCATTTAACTCATTAACACTTTCGCCAGCGTTATCGGCATTATTACTTAAATCGCACGATGCAAAACCAGATGCATTCACACGTTTACTTAATAAGCTATTTGGTACGTGGTTATTTAAACCGTTTAACCGCGTGTTTGACCGTGGTGCTAAAGGGTACGAGAAACTAGTACAAAAGCTTATTCGTATGAGTGTAATTGTAATGGTGGCTTACGTTGCATTGGTTGGCGGTACAATTAAATTGTTTGACGCTGTACCAGGTGGCTTTATCCCACAGCAAGATAAGCAGTACTTAGTGGCAATTGCACAATTGCCCGATGCAGCCAGTTTAGATCGTACTTCAGATGTAATTTCGCAAATGCAAAAAATTGCTTTAGAAGTACCAGGCGTTGCACACACTGTTGCGTTTCCTGGTTTATCGGTAAATGGGTTTACCAACAGTCCTAACAGCGGCATTGTATTTACGCCACTAGAGAGCTTTGATAAACGTACCGACCCTAGCCAATCTGCAATGGCCATAGCTGCACAGTTAAACCAACGTTTTGCAGCCATTGATGAAGCATTTGTTGCTGTATTCCCGCCACCGCCAATTCAGGGTTTAGGTGCAACGGGTGGCTTTAAGCTGCAAATTGAAGACAGAGCAAATAAAGGCTTCGACGCGCTATTTAACAGCTTACAAAACATTATTGGTAAAGCACAGCAAGACCCTGCATTAATGGGCTTGTACTCAAGTTTCCGTATTCAAGTACCACAAATGGATATAGACATTGACCGTGAGCAAGCACTTGTACAGGGTATTCCACTTGATGAAGTGTTTGACGCACTGCAAATATATTTAGGCTCAGTGTACGTAAACGACTTTAATATGTTTGGCCGTACTTACCAAGTTAATGCCCAGGCTGATGCAGATTTTCGCCTTGATCCTGAGCAAATTCTTAACTTAAAAGTGCGCAATAGAGCGGGTAACATGGTGCCACTTGGCTCTGTACTTACCGTAACACCTACTATAGGTCCTGACCGCGTAATGCACTATAACGGTTATCCAAGTGCAGAACTTAACGGCAGCCCAGCGCCAGGTTATAGCTCTGATCAAGCACAAACAGCAATCGAAACAATACTGGCCGATAACCTACCAACGGGTATTGAATACGAGTGGACAGAAGTAACCTACCAGCAAGTACTTGCCGGTAATACCATGGTTTATGTATTCCCGTTAGTTGTATTGTTGGTATTTATGGTGCTTGCAGCGCAGTACGAAAGCTTACGTTTACCATTGGCAATAATTTTAATTGTACCTATGACCATTTTTTCGGCGCTATTAGGTGTGTGGCTTGTAGGCTCAGACAACAATATATTTACCCAAATTGCCTTAATTGTATTGGTAGCGCTTGCTTCTAAAAACGCCATATTAATGGTTGAGTTTGCACGGGACCAACACAGCGGAGGGTTATCGCACTTTGAAGCAATTTTAGCTGCGTGTCGTATGCGTTTACGCCCAATATTAATGACCTCAATAGCCTTTACAGCAGGGGTTGTACCTCTAGTACTTGCAACAGGTGCAGGCGCTGAGATGCGTCACGCTATGGGTAATGCCGTGTTTGCAGGCATGATAGGGGTAACAGTATTTGGTTTATTATTTACCCCAGTGTTTTACATGTTAGTTGTTAAAAAGCAGCAAAAAGCACAGGAGTTACCACATGAGTAAGTTAATGACTAAACGTTTAAAAACGCGCTTAAGTGTAAGCGCCGTATTAGTGGCTGCTTTTTTATCAGGTTGTGCAAGCAAAATAGACACCTTAAGTGAGCAAAATGCCATTAACGATTTTGTTTCACAGGCTAATATTGCGAGTAATGTAACTGTTGCTGATGAAACAAATTGGTGGCAAAAATTAGGGTCAGAGCAGCTTAACGCACTTGTAAATAGCGCGCTTGCAAATAACTACGACTTACAAACAAGTCAGTTAACGCTTAAAAGTGCGCTTGCAAGATTAGGCGAGCAAAAAGCCCAGTACTTACCGCAAGGTGGAGTTGAGCTAAGCGCTGCACGAAGTGATGCACCCAGTGTGTTTGAACGTCAATCAAGTGCAAATGTTGCACTTGATTGGCAACTTGATTTGTTTGGTCGAATTACAGCCTTGGTTGATGCAGCAAATGCATCGGCCATGAGCCAAGCCGAGCAAGTCCGCTTGCTGCAAATTGAAGTTGTATCGTCGGTTGTTAAAGGCTTTGTAAGCTACCAAGGCAATGTTGAAAAGCAGCAAATCATTGCAATGCAAATAGAAGCGCTTGAACAAAGTATTGAAGTATTCCAAGCACGTGTAGATGAAGGCGTTGCCAACGAACTCGATTTAAACCGAACAATGGCACAACTTAGGCAACAAGAAGCGCTTATGCCCGCTATAGAGTACGCAAAATACAGTGATTTGTCGGCACTGGCCGTACTTAGTGGTAAATTAGCTCAAGATATATCTATAAACGATGAGCAAGGCGTACTTGAGCACAATTTTAACGTAGCGTTAAAAAGTGCCAATGAAGCCATAGCCTTACGCCCTGATATAAGCCGTGCACTTTATGATTTTAGCCAAGCTAACAGTTTAAGTGTGGCGGCAAGTAAAGCCTTATTACCAGACATTAGCTTATCAGCATTTGCAGGTGTGGTGAGCATAGACAGCACGGGCTTAAAAAATACTGATCAACAATGGCAAGTTGCGCCGCAGTTGCAGTGGTCATTATTAAGTTACCCAGCACTCCTTGCTCAGCGCGACGCACAGCAGTTTTTAAGTGAAGCAGCTTACAGCGACTATCAGCAAATAGTATTAAACGCGGTAACAGAAAGTGAACTTTCATTACAAATGTTGGTCAATCAACAACAGCAAAAACGCTTTGCTGATGACCGCTATGGCTTTGCAAACAAAGCGTTTTTACAAGCACAAGCAATGTATGAAGAAGGGCAAATACCGTACTTAGAGTTGTTAGATGCACGTCAGGATGTTTTAATAGCACAAGAAAATGCTGTTAATACAACTATTTCGTCATTGCTTGCTAAAGTAAGTGCTTATCAGGCATTTAACGGTCAATGGAGCTATGCACTAAGCAGCACAAAATAAGTAGAGTTAATTGAATGAGCAATACTGAGTTACCCCACAAATGCAGTATCCCGCAAAAAATGCGCGCTATTGTATTACCACAGCCCGATGAGCAAATTCACTTAAACGATGTTGAAGTGGACGTGCCTGAGTGTGCCAACAACGAATTGTTGGTAAAAGTTGAGTACGTTGGCTTAAACCCTGTTGATGCAAACTTTGCTAAAGCAGGCTTTTGTGAATGGCAATACCCACACATACTAGGGCTAGATGCCGTAGGTGTGGTGGTTAAAGCCAATAAAGGCGTGTTCCCCAATGTGGGAGAGCGGGTTATGTGGCATGCCAACATAGGTGGCCAAGGGGTACTGAGTGAATACACCACGGTCCCTAATTTTGCTGTGTCGGTAGTTCCCGACGGACTAAGCCCATCGCAAGCAGCTACATTGCCTTGTGCGGGTATGGCTGCACTTATAAGCTTAGATAAAATTGCTATTGCCGAAGGTGATACGGTTTTAATTGAAGGTGGCTCGGGAGCAGTAGGGCAGTTTGCCATTCAATACGCTAAACAGCGTGGCGCTGATGTATTTGCTACTGCATCGAAACGTAACCATAAAATGGTTAAACAATTAGGTGCCGATGCTGTTTTTGATTACAACGATAAAAAATTGTGTGACAAAATTCGTCGTGAGTTAGGTCCACAAGGTTTTGATGCTGTCATTGATACAATAGGCGGCGATGCTACAAGCCGTAATATTGAGTTAATGCGCTTTTGCGGACGAATTGCTTGTTTGCAACCACTGCCACATTTTGACCAAAACTTAATGTATCGTCGTGCGCCTAATATTAGCGTTGTGTCGCTGAGCGGCGCGTGGCTTGCTAACAGCTTATGTGCACAACAATGGTTAAGTTTTATGGGCAATTTGTTGCTCGAAGGCGCGCTTTCGGGTGATATTAAAACGCCCAGTATTAGTGCGGTAGATTTTAGTGCAGAGTCAATAAGTGCTGCGCTAAAAAACCAAATTGCAGGCGGTTTTACCGGTAAGCAAGTGGTGCAAATTAGTAGTTAACTGCTGATTAGTAAATTTTAAAAACGCAGCCCAAGTGGCTGCGTTTTTTTATGCCTAAAAAAAATTGGGGTTTTTAGGCTTAATTGCGGGTAAATAAATGTATTTCAGCGTACAAGTGTAAGCCCTTTAGTTTCAACAGTTTACGTCTTAGTAAAGAAAATAAATTGAAAAAACTGTTAATTAATTGAATAGAGTAATTGATCTAAACCAATTTTTATGACGTAATGTAGGTATTATTTATCTGGTCGGATGAGTTCATCATGAGTTTACGCACAAAATTAAAAAAAGTATTACCAAGTATTTCAATCACTGAACAAGAAGCGCTAGACGCGGGCGATGTATGGCTTGAAGGGTCAATCTACCAAGGTAAGCCTGATTTCAGCGCGCTACGCGATGTACCTGCAGCTACATTAAGCGCAGACGAGCAAGCATTCTTAGATGGCCCAGTACAAGAGCTACTAGGCATGATTGATGATTCAGTTATTCAAAACGGTATTCATTTACCAGATGAGATTTTAGAATTTTTGAAAAAAGAGCGTTTTTTCTCGCTTATCATTCCTAAGTCGTTTGGTGGTTTAGAGTTTAGCCCTTATGCAAATTCTACTATTGTGGCAACCATTGCCACTAAAAGCTCTGCAGTAGCAGTGACTGTTATGGTTCCTAACTCATTAGGTCCAGGCGAGTTACTACTTCACTTTGGTACGCAAGAGCAGCAAGCACATTACTTACCTCGTCTTGCTAATGGCAGAGACATTCCATGTTTTGCATTAACAAGCCCTGAGGCGGGTTCTGATGCGGGCGGTATTCCAGATGTTGGTACTGTTACCAAAGGCATGCATAACGGCGAAGAAGTACTTGGCCTTGAAATTACATGGGACAAGCGCTACATCACACTTGCACCAATCGCAACGGTACTTGGTTTAGCGTTCAAAGTAGTTGACCCTGATGGTTTACTTGGCGGCAAAGAAAACCTAGGTATTACCTGTGCACTTATTCCAAAAGATCACCCAGGTGTAGAGCTTGGTAATCGTCATGATCCTATGGGTATTCGTTTTTATAACGGTACTACACGCGGTAACAAAGTATTTGTACCAATGGATTTTATTATTGGTGGGCAGAAAAACATTGGTCGTGGTTGGCAAATGCTGGTTAGCTGTTTAGGTGCTGGCCGTGGTATTTCATTACCTGCACTAGGTGTAAGTACATCACAAGTGGCATTTAAATCAGCATCAGAATACGCAGCAGTGCGTGAGCAGTTTGGTTTATCAATTGGCCAGTTTGAAGGTATTCAAGAAAAGCTAGCCGACATTGCAGGTAAAACGTACCTACAAGAAGCAATGCGCGTGCTTACAACTGAAGGCTTAGGCATGGGCTTAAAACCATCAGTAGTGACAGCTATTGCTAAATACCATATGACAGAGCTTGGCCGCGACGTGCTAGATTCAGCAATGGATATTCAAGCAGGTAAAGCAATTCAAAATGGCCCGCAAAACACCCTTGCCAGCGGTTATGTTGCACAGCCAATTGCTATTACAGTAGAAGGCGCGAACATTCTTACTCGTAACCTGATGATTTTTGGTCAAGGTGTAATGCGTTGTCACCCATATTTACAATCTATGGTTGAATCAATCCACAGTGATGACAAAAATGCAGACAAAGAATTTAACGGCATTTTACGTAAAACAATTGGTTACAGCACAGCAAACAGCTTACGTGCGTTCCGTTTAGGTGTTTTACCATTTACTGCAAGCGCCAACTCAGCGCTACCAGAAGTACGTGAGTACGAAAAAGCCGTGCATAAGTTATCAGCTAAATTAGCGGTATACGCAGACTTCTCGTTACTTGTACTTGGCGGTAAATTAAAACAAGCTGAAATGCTATCAGCACGTTTAGGCGATGTAATGAGCTTTTTATATGCGGCAATGGCATCAATCAAGTATTACGAGCAAAAAGTAGCAAGCAGCGAACGTGAGCAAGCCGCACCTTACTTCCATTACGCAACTCGTTTTGCACTGCAAAGCGCTGAAGAAGCATTGCATAAGTTTTTAGATAACTTCCCTGCAAGTGGTACTCGTAAGTTTATACGTTTTGTAACGATGAACTACTCAACTAAAATGCCAAAAATTAGCGATGACTTAATTCGCGAATTAGCTAAGCAAGCTCAGCTTGATACTGCATTTAAAGCGCAAATTACGCATTTAGTTAAACCAGTAGAAGGCGATGGTCATTACATTAATGAGCAAGCCTACAAAGCTAAAATGGCATCACTTGGTGAGCTGGCTAAAGTTAAAAAAGCTCTGCGAGCTAAAGCAATTAAGCCAGGTACACGTTTTGCTATTACGCTTGATAACGCACTAGCGGCAAACGTAATTACCGCTGCTGAACACGCGCAATTAGTTGATTACAACAAAAAGCGTGAAAAAGCGATTCGTGTAGATGAGTTCGACTTTGATATGAACTTACTAGATGACAACGCTCAGCCAGTTAACCCACTTAAAAGTGTAGTTAACCAATAACATTAAATTCAATGATGCAAAGCGCCCGCAGTACCGGCGCTTTTATTCTCGATAAAAAATTAGTGTGGAGCCTCGTTTGTTTAAAACCAAGCGGGGCTTTTTTGTGTGTGTTTTAAAGTAGAAATAGATAGCGGTATTGGCTCTAAAGCGAATATGTATGTGTAAATGATTAAAAAGAGATGCTTATAATCTTGAAAAAGGGCTAATAACCCTGTTGGCACCTTTTATAGGAAGTGGATTGATACCCGCAGTATTGAAATGGATATAGGCAGTAATCAAAACATATGATTTTAAATCTTTATTAACAGTATTTTTATACAACTTTTGTGTTTTCCTACTGAGTCATGAAATGAGGAAGTTTTCCTTTTTTTTACACATTATTTAATTAACAGTCGGGCATAAAATTTAAAGCTGGCAATGTGTTACAGGTTTTGTTACTAATATTATAAAGTAACTATGGGGACGCCCATTGCTCATGAAAAGAGGAAAGTGTCCTTTGATAAAATTGTTAGCTGCCTGTCTTAACTATGAATGAAGAATTTACAATACAATTTGATTTTCAAAGCTGCTCAGTTGTAATTGAAAACGATTGTACATCAGTGTGGGCTTATCAAATCACATCGAAAGAGCAAGATGTTGCGAAGGACGCTTTTGTTATCAGTCCAATTGCCCCAAAAGAAGAATTCGACTATCAATCTATAAAAGCTGGAAATCCACCCAAACTCGTTACAAAGTTTGCTTCTAATAGAGCCTATAACGAATCATTTAATGAAAGCGATTTTTCTGTTTCAGAATCAAAAAATAAGGATATTTGTATCTATTTCAAAAATGAACCGTTCGCTGCAATTTACGCAGATGAGCCGAGAAGTTATTCTAAATCGCTGTCTGCCGTATGCGGGTTTGGTAATCCGTGGTCAGAAAAATTGTATGTTTCAGCTTTTATGCAAGGCAGCTAACAAATGCATTAACACTCGCTGCGCTCGCTAGGGACAATAACACGTAGGCTCCCTGCGCTTCGCTTGGTATTGTAGCCTACGTGTTTTTGCCCGTTATGCGGAGCGTTATATACCTAGGGAAGTTATGGTTATACATTCAAAATCAGTTCAAATACTAGCGTATATTTGTGCTGTAATTCTAATTCCAGTGTACACCTTTGGTTCGTTAGCTCTTTTTTACGCCACTTATAAATCTACTCTCAACCCTGATGTTTTAGTTACTTTGTTTATCGCAGTTGTTTCTGTTGTAGTTAGCTTATTTGGCTATAAGAGCATGTATTTGCTAGTACGTTTCCTCAAAACACTTAAGCTTAGTTTCGAATTTGATGAAAATGGTATTGCTTTGAATTCTGAAAATGAGGTTCAACATTACGCTTGGGATGAGTTAAAAAACTCTAAAGACTATCCTAGTTGCCAAGTTTTTTGTTTGCTGTCTAAAGATGGGAATCATATATTTTCTATTTGGGAGTATGCTAAAAATTATAGTGAGTTTAGAAAAATGGCTTTAGAGAAAATCGGTATATAACAAGCTGTTCAAGCGGGACTGCTAACAGTTGGCTCGGTTTCGCTTCGCTACACATTTTAGCCAACAATTATCAGCCCCTTAACAGGGCGTTAGTTGCTAAAGGAAGGAATATGGATATTGAGGCAGCTGATACGGCGTCTTGGAACATCGCAGAGAGTAAAGTGAATGGGCAACCGAGTATAATCAGGTATAGACCCGATTTGCATTTTTTACTTGGTGACAAAAATTACCCTAAAAACCTTACTATATTTTGGGATTATGAATACTCTGATTCGAGCGGTATGCCGTCTAATACGTTGAGTGAGGAAATGCGTCAGTTCGAAGATGCAATAGTCCCCATATTAGATATTGATAGACTTGCCATTTTTGTTTTTGCTTATACCGTAAATGGAACAAGGGAATGGCATTTTTATACAAATGATATAAATGCGGTGGGTGAAAGAATTAATTCTGCACTGTCAAGTTTGCCGAAGTTTCCCATAGAAATGCAAGTTGAAACCGATGCGGATTGGACAAAATTAAGAGAAGTGTATGAGCTTTGTAGTTGAGATCGCAACTAAGGAATCGATAAAGGCGGATATCTGGGAAAAGCGCCCAGCTACCGCTTATCGAAAGTGTTAGAAGCCAAAAGGCATTTTACTAACGAGGAAATATGAAAAAACTATTCTCTCTAGTGTTTTTACTACTACTTGCTGGGTGTAGCAAACCGTTACCGGATGACAAATTAGTCTATGCCGGCGAGTGGAAAAGTAAAGAGATGTACCTGCTTATTTTGGAAGATGGAACAGTTTCATACCAGCGCTTGCAAAGAGGTGGAAAGACCTCTATCAATGGACCTCTACAAGAATTTATTGGCGATGACTTCATTGTAGGGCTTAGTTTTTTTACCACCAAGTTTAATGTCTCTCAGCCACCAACACTATCAAATGGGGAATGGACAATAATTGTCGATGGGGTAAAGCTTAAAAAAACAGAAGAGGATATATGAGCGAATGGCTTCTAACAAAACGCTTAAGTCGCATCCCGCTGCGCGGGCTGCTGGGACAAAAAACAAAGTGCGGCTTCGCTATTCTCGCACTGTGTTTTTGCCCCTTAGCTTAGTGTTAGATTTCTAGAATTATGACCGAACATGAATCAATGCATGAACTAATTATTAAATGGCACAATACTAAAAAATGGGCTGAATTATTAATTTGTGAAAAACTAAATTTATCAAATGCAGAAGATATCCTTTTACCTGAAAATCGTGGTAAAAAACCAATCACGGGTACTGAATGGTTTTACAGAACACACGGTAAAGGAGTTGATATATTCAAAGAAGGTAATAAAGGTGGTATTGATTTTAATTTTGGCTCTGAAAAATTAGATAGCTATAAATTAAAAGGTTTTATGATCAAACAATTAAACGACGGTAATTTAATTAAGAAAAATTATCGTCAATTACTACAAGATTCAAATTTGTGGGATAGTACATTTAGCATCATACAAACCGAAATCTAACAAAGGCAATTAAACGGACAGCTAAATGTTGGTTGCTGTTCGTGCCTCACAACAATTATAACCAACCTTTATCTGACCGCTTATTGCGGGCGTTAGGTGCTTGTGGATATTCAGCGTTTGGTTGGTTGTGAGTCAAAAAGTGTAGCCATTGCAGGGACAAAGAAATAGATTCTGCATGGAAGGAGGACTCTGCGCCTAATATTTCCACTCAATATGTGTATTTATACTTGAGTTGTGGAACCCTTTATCAAGTTTCACCCTGTGAAATTTCTTTGTCCCCTAATTCTTACCCGTCGCTCAGTTTATCCGTTTGCAAGTTAGAACGCCAAAACTGTTACCTTACTTTCGCTAACGGTAAGAAAACTCAACCGGTAGAGTTACTTGGGTTAACTTCAAACGAGGTTGTCAGTCGTCTTTCAATATCAGATTCTATGGGTGAAGGTTACGCAACTGAATACTGCCTAGATTTAGAAAGCTCTAAGAGTATAATCATTCGTCATATAATGCCGCCAATGATGCTCGTTTTAGAAAGTAGATTTTGAGAAACGCACTTAACAAGGGCATTAAGGCTCGTAAACTCGCTCGGACAATTAATAATAGGTTATTGTCGCTGCGTTCAATATTTTAGCCCATTATAAATTGCCGCTTAGGTAAGCGTTAGCAATTTAATTTAACATGTAGGAAATCTTTTAACCCCTTTTGGTGTGTTTGGACGTTATTAAAAAACAATAATAAAATTTCAGGAAGAATATGAATAATAAAATACTAAAACCTCTCGCTATTGGCTCATTAGTTTTATGTAATTCAGTTGCGGCGGCAGATTGTCGTGATGTGTCACAAATTATTGCCAATCAACTTGAATATAACTACGTCATTGAAAATACAGCAACAACGTTAGCTCAGTTAATGCGTTCGCAAGCATTTTTGTCTGGTTGTGAACGTCAAAACTCATCTGAAGATATTGCTGAATTTATGACTTTGGAATTAAACAAGATTGCAAATGATAAACACCTCTCTGTCGTTTATGACCCCCAATGGGTAAATGAGCTCAAAACATACCATTCATCAGCACAAACTAAAGCGTTTTCGGATAGTCGAGCCATGGAGACTCCGACAGATAACTATGGTTTTAAAAAAGTTGAAATGCTTGATGGAAATATTGGCTACCTTGACATAAGAGCCTTCTCTGATAGCCATTTAGGTGGTGAAACGCTTGAAAATGCGATGAAATTTTTACAGCATTCGGATGGCATTATTATTGATTTGAGAAACAATTTTGGTGGTAGCCCATTTATGGTGACTTCCTTAGCAAGTTACTTTTTTGATTTAGATACCGTTCACTTATCAACCTTTGAACAACGTGCAAACGGTGTGTTAACGCAAACGCAAGATTGGACGTCACCATATGTGCCAGGCCCTAGATTCAAAGATACTCCCCTGTATATTCTGACCAGCAGTAATTCTGCATCGGCAGCAGAAAGTTTCAGTTATGCTATGAAAAATTTAACTAGAGCAACCATTGTTGGAGAGGTAACTGCTGGCGCTGCTCATGGTAGAAGTGCAGAAATAGTAAATAACAATTATATACTTACTTTACCATCTACACGACCTGTTGACCCACGAACAAAAGATAATTGGGAAAGAAAAGGTGTAAAACCACATATAGAAACGAGCAGCGATAATGCACTTAACGTGGCTTATGCTGAGGTGCTAAATACCCTAATCAATATTAAGAGTAGTAACTTACACTTGCACGAATGGGTCTATCCTTTGGTTAAAGCAAAATCTAACCAATACCAGCCAAACCAGAGTGATATTAATAAAATTATAGGCACATACGGTGAGCGCAAAATTGTTCTAAAAAATGATAAACTTTATTATCAATATTTGGATGAACCAGGCTATGAAATCGAGCTTCTTGATAAAGAGACCATTATTTTTAAGGCCTTCTCTGAAGCTAGGTTGCATGCAATATACAAAGATAATAAGGTTATTGCAGTGAAAATGCTATCTTTTGGCGAAGAGCCAAGAGAATTTCAAAGAACGATGTGAAAATTGCTAGTAAGTTGTTCAAAAGGACAATAAACATTTGTTTTTGCTCTTTCATCGCTAATTTTAGCCAATTATTTTATTGCCTCTTATCAAGGCGTTATATACAAAAGGATAATAGCGCATGAATATCAATGCAACGCTAATTGGAGAGATAATATTTATCTCAGTAATTGTTATTGGCATCCTAAGTTATTACTTTGGTAAACGTAAAACTAGTACACCTAAAATAGCGACCTTAATTGGTGTTCTATTGTCTTTTATTCCCCCATTTGGTTTGATTTATCTTACTATTCTGGTATTAAAAAAAGATATTAATCAAAGCAATAGCGGTGCAACACTCGGGTGAATTTCACAAAAAACTGTTGGCTTTGCTTCTGCGTTGCTAATTTTGACCGACGGAAATAAACAAGACACCCATCTTAATTTTTGCATTTCCAATAAGAATTTAGTGTACACCTTGGACAGGTAAATTAAGGTGAGTGTTTCCTTAAACAGAAAGGTGCTTATTTACGCACAACTAAGCAGGGCTTATAGATGCTATCGTTTTATTAAAAATACCTTCTAATGTTAAACTATAAAAAATTAATAACTTAATATAGCTATGGCATTTTATCTTCCTCTATTACAGACTCACTTTAAACACATTGAAATTGGCGATACGCTCACATCGCTTTGGAGTGGGTGTGGCAGTATTGTAGAGTGTATGCTTGATGATGAGCCATGCGTTGTTAAGGCTATTAAAATACCACGCCATATACACCATCCAAAAATTAAGCAAAGCGAATTTGCATTAAAAAGAAAGCAGCAGTCTTATGAAGTTGAATATAACTTTTATAAGCGTTACAGCCCGCTATTGCCTAATAAAGCAAAAAGTATTGAATGTGTAAGTCCAATTAATAACGTTAATGAATATGCGCTGGTGTTTAAAAACTTTACCAAACATGGTTTTGCTCAAGCCAGCTCACTACATATAAAGGCAATACTCACGTGGTTAGCACATTTTCATGCCTTTAATTTAAATAAGCCTGCAACAGGCTTATGGCAGCAAGGGAATTATTGGCATTTAAGTACACGGCCAGATGAGTTTAATAAGCTTGATGAAGCGCCAGATAAAAAGTCCGATATTAAAAGCGCGGCACACAAAATAGACCAACGACTAAGTAGCTGTGATTACAGCACGCTAATACACGGTGATGCTAAACTTGCCAATTTTGCTGCAAGTGAGCAAGGCGAAATACTCGGCTATGATTTTCAATACGTAGGCGCTGGGGTAGGGGTTACAGATGTAATGTACTTTATGACAAGTTGTTTTAACGACGAGGAGTTACATAAGTATGCTGATGCGTATTTAGCTGATTATTTTTCGCAATTTAAAAGGGCACTTAACGTTTATCAGCCAGCTATGAATGCTGATGACGTTATTACAAAGTGGCAAGCGTTGTGGCCATTAACTTGGGCTGATTTTTATCGGTTTTTAGCAGGCTGGAGCCCTGATCATTTTAAAATAAACAGCTACATGATGGCGCAAGTAAACACAACGTTATCAGGCAACAAGTTATAAACATAAACCATTGGCCAGCTTGCATGAATATCAACCAAAACAATAAATTTTGGCACGAACTATGAAAACTTATTTAAAATTGCAGGTCAAATGACCTTTTTTAATATAAAATACCGCCAATTCTTGTATCAGTAGGTTTTTATCATGTCAATTCACGTAATTTCACACCCTCTTGTTCAACACAAATTAGGCTTAATGCGCGCTCACGGTATTAGTACTAAAAGCTTTCGTGAATTATGCTCTGAGGTAGGTACTTTATTAACCTACGAAGCTACAAAAAACCTACAGCTAGAAGATAACGAAATTACTGGCTGGGATGGTAACAAACTGAAAGTTGAGCACATTAAAGGTAAAAAAATTACTGTAGTGCCAATATTACGTGCAGGTCTTGGTATGATGGACGGTGTAATGCAGTTATTGCCAGCGGCTAAAGTAAGCGTAGTTGGCCTTGAGCGTAACGAAGAAACACTTGAACCAGTCCCGTATTTTGAAAAGTTAGTTGGCAATATTGATGAGCGTTTAAGCTTAGTAATCGACCCTATGCTTGCAACGGGTGGCTCTATGATTGCCACTATCGATATGTTAAAAAAAGCAGGCTGTAAAGACATTAAAGTAATCGTGTTAGTAGCCGCACCAGAAGGCGTTGAAAAAACCCTGGCTGCGCATCCAGATATCGAAATTTTCACAGCATCGGTAGATAGCCACTTAAACGAAAAAGGTTATATTATCCCGGGCCTTGGTGATGCAGGCGACAAAATATTTGGTACGGTTTAGGAGTATTCAGTGCAAAATAACGCCACTTTTTCAGTCAAAACTATTTTAACTGGCGCACAAATGCTGTTTGTGGCATTTGGTGCGTTAGTGCTTGTGCCTTTATTAACAGGGCTTGACCCAAGTGTTGCTTTGTTTACCGCCGGTTTAGGTACCTTGCTATTTCAGGTCGTTACTAAAGGTAAAGTACCTATATTTTTAGCTTCTTCGTTTGCGTTTATTGCGCCTATTATTGCCTCGGTGCAAATGTGGGGCGTACCGGCAACGATGGGTGGCTTAATGGCGGCAGGTTTTGCTTATATGCTACTGGCGTTATTGGTTAAATTTAAAGGCGTAGCAACACTTCATAAAATTTTACCGCCAGTGGTTGTTGGCCCAGTGATCATGGTTATTGGCCTTGCGCTTGCTCCTGTTGCTGTAAATATGGCAATGGGAAAAAGTGGTGATGGCAGCATTGAGCTTATTGCTTATGATAAAGCGATTGTTATTTCTTTATTTTCATTGATTGTCACACTTATTTTTGCGGTGTGGGGCAAAGGTGTTTATAAGCTTATTCCTATATTAGCAGGTGTTATATCTGGCTATGTTTTATCGCTTGTAATGGGCGTGGTTGAATTTGGCAGTGTAAGCAATGCAAGCTGGGTAGCGGTGCCTAATTTCACATGGCCAGAATTTAAATGGCAAGCCATATTATTTATGGTGCCTGTGGCAATTGCCCCTGCTATTGAGCATATTGGCGATATGATGGCTATTAGCCAAGTAACTAATAAAGATTTTTTGAAAAAGCCAGGCTTACACCGCACGCTATTTGGCGATGGTTTAGCAACAGCGGCAGCTTCAATGTTTGGTGGCCCACCTAATACAACTTACTCAGAAGTGACAGGCGCAGTTATGCTGACTAAAAACTTTAATCCTAAAGTGATGATGTGGACAGCGGTTATCGCCATTGTACTGGCGTTTGTAGCAAAAATGGGCGCTGGTTTACAAACAATTCCTGTGCCTGTTATGGGCGGTATTATGATTTTATTGTTTGGATCAATTGCTGTAGTGGGGCTTAACACTTTGGTTAAATCGGGGGATGATTTAACCGCGCCACGTAATTTAAGCATTGTAGCGCTTATTTTAGTGTGTGGTATTGGTGGTATGCACATTGGCGGCAGTCAATTTAGCCTAGAGGGCGTAAGCTTATGTGCCATTTTAGGAATAGTTCTTAATTTGGTATTACCAAAGGCTGAGCCAGAACAAAATTAGTAGTGCACTATTATTAAAAATATTGCACCAAAATAGCGCATTTTAAATGCGCTATTTTTTTAACTCATTAAAAAATATATAAAAATAATAGTGGTCTAGTACCTGCATTTACTTCTACATAATATAAGGAGTTACTATGTCAGAGGCCAGTATTGTGGATATTACCCCGTTTTTAGCTAAGCACCAGTTGCCTTTAAAGTATCAATACCTTAGTGAGCAATTTTTTATACCCCTTGCACACAATATTCTCGAATCTAAAAAAAATAACACCCCTATTTTTGTCGCCATTAATGGCTGCCAAGGCTCAGGAAAAACAACCCTTGCGGACTTTTTAGTTACTTGGTTTGGTAACAACACGTCTTTAAACAGTGTGGCATTATCGATTGACGACTTTTACTTATCTAAAGAACACCGTAAAGGCCTTGCCAAAGATGTACACCCATTATTTGCAACTCGGGGCGTGCCAGGCACCCACGATGTAGGCTTAATGAACACAACAATTAGCCGGTTATTGGCAAAAGAAGTTGGTGTGCCATTACCCAAATTTAATAAACACCAAGACGACTGTGCTCCTGAGCAAACATGGGAGTGTAATGAGCAGCCTATTGATATCATTATTTTAGAAGGCTGGTGTGTAGGCAGTGAACCACAGCCGCCGTTTTCTTTAAGTGAGCCAATTAATGAACTTGAGCTAAAAAATGATAAAGAAGGTGTATGGCGCCGCTGCGTTAATAGCTGTTTAGCAAACGAATATAAAAGTGTATTTGGTAAAATTAACTACACCGTAATGCTTAAAGCCCCCAGTTTTGAAGACGTGTTTAAATGGCGCCAAGAGCAAGAACAAAAGCTTATAGCAAATAAAGGTGAAGGCTCAGGTACTATGAGTGACGAGCAGTTAGTGTATTTTATTTCGCATTTTGAGCGTATCACCCGCGAAAACTTAAATACCCTAAGTGCTAAAGCAAATGCACTGTTAGAGCTTGATAGTAATCGCGATATTAGCAGCATGCATTTAACAAGCGACGACACCTTACAACCTATTATATTTACCGATTTAGACGGTACATTGCTCGATCATGCTGATTACAATACAAATAATATTAGTGAGTTATTGCAACAACTACAAAGTGTGCATATTCCGGTGGTGTTTAATACTAGCAAAACCTTTTGCGAGGTGGTTGAACTTAAAAACGAGCTAAATATTCAGCAACCTTTTATTGTTGAAAACGGTGCTGCTGTGTATTTGCCGTTAGATTACTTTGAGTTAAAACCAATTGGCTGTACTAAAGTAGGTGCATATTGGTGTTATGCGTTTGCATCGCCATTATCAAGTTTATTAAGTGATTTAGACTCACTAAGTAGTGAATACCAATCGCATTATAAATTATTTAGCGATTTATCGAGCGAGCAAATCTCATCTCTTACGGGATTAGATGACGCTCACGCAAGACGCGCTCAAACACGCGACTTTTCTGACCCTCTTTATTGGCACGGCAGCGATGAACTACTCAATGCCTTTGTCAATGATGTTAAAGCTCTCGGCTACGAAATTAAAATAGGCGGGCGCTTTATTCATATCGCAAAAAACACCGACAAAAGCGCTGCGCAGCAGTGGTTGGTTAAACAATTTTCACAACATTTTAGAAAGCCTCTCACGGTAATTGCACTAGGTGATAGTGACAACGATAAGCAAATGCTAGAACAAGCTGATATCGCCATTATCATCAATAACCCAAGCAGTAAAAAGCCGGTTAAGTTATCACACAACAAGGCGCGTTATTCGCAATCGCCAGCCCCTTTAGGCTGGGTTGAAGAAATAACCACATTGCCTTGTATTAGCAGCATTTTAAATACTATTGAGGAGCAAAAATCGCATGGCTGATTTTTATCAAAATGGCATTATTACTACTTTACATAACATTGCCGATAGACCTGTAGAAGCACTTGAAGAAGAGCTTGTAAGTTTTAGTAAGCAACGCCCAATGGGCTTAATATTACCTTCACTTTTTAGTGAACTTGAAGGCCCTGCATTACAAAATATTGTTAAAGAGTTAAAAGAAGTACCGTATTTATCGCAAATTACAATTGGCTTAGACAGAGCCGACGAATCACAGTACCGCCATGCTTTAGGCTTTTTTAAAGAGCTTAATCAAAATCATAAAGTATTATGGAATGATGGCCCGCGTTTACAAGCGCTTGATAAAGAACTACAAGAGCTAGGCGTTGCACCGCGTGAACTTGGTAAAGGTAGAAACGTGTGGTATTGCATGGGTTATAAATTGGCAACTTCAGAGGTTGAGTCAATTGCGCTGCACGATTGCGACATTTTAACTTACGACAGAGGCTTGTTAGCACGATTAATATACCCTGTTGCGCACCCACGTTTTAACTATGAGTTTTGTAAAGGGTTTTACCCACGCACTGCAAACGGCAAAATCAATGGCCGAGTATCGCGTTTATTAGTTACGCCATTATTACGATCATTTAAAACTATTTTAGGCAATACCGACTACCTAGAATATATGGACTCGTTTAGATACCCATTAGCAGGGGAGTTTTCATTTAGACGCGATGTATTAAACGATATTCGTATCCCAAGCGATTGGGGCCTTGAAATTGGCGTATTAAGTGAAATGTATCGTAATTATTCACACAATCGCTTATGCCAAGTAGATATTGCCGATAACTACGATCATAAACACCAAGCGCTTTCGCTAGATGATCAAAGTGCAGGTTTATCTAAAATGTCGATTGATATAACCAAAGCATTATTTAGAAAACTAGCTACACAAGGGGTAACCTTTACTAGTGAAACCATTCGGTCATTAAAAGCAACGTATTATCGTATTGGGTTAGACTTTATTGAAACCTACCACAATGATGCACTTATGAATGGGCTAACTCTTGATGTACACCAAGAAGAAAAAGCCGTAGAAATGTTTGCACAAAATATTATGGAAGCTGGGCAGCACTTTTTAGATAACCCAATGGAAGCGCCATTTGTGCCAAGTTGGAACCGAGTTGTTTCGGCAATGCCAGATGTATTTGAGCGCTTAAAAGAAGCTGTAGAGCTTGATAACAAAGAGTTTAGTGAATAAATCTAACAATAATAAGGGGCGCGTGTGAATACAGTAAGTGAGTTATTTTTACAGCGGGTAGAGCAACACCTTCATATAATATACAAAGATGTTGAGCTGCCTTTAAGCATTACTGAGCTGGCTGAGCAGCTTATTACTATTATTTTAGGCGACAGCCCACTGCGCGACCCCACACCGCATACCAACCGTTGGGATGAGCAAGATATAATTTTAATTGCTTATGGCGATTCTATTATTAAACACGACGAGGCCGACCAAGCCGTAGCCAAACCGGTAGAAGCACCGCTAAAAACATTGCACCGATTTATAAAAGAGCATTGTGATATGCAGCTCAATGCACTGCATATTTTACCGTTTTACCCGTACAGCTCAGACGAAGGCTTTGCGGTTATGAACTACGTGCAGGTAAATGAATCGTTAGGTGATTGGCAAGATATTAAAAATATTGCCAAAGATGTAAAGCTAATGGCCGATTTAGTTATAAATCACTGCTCTAGCCGAAGCGTATGGTTTGAAAACTTTTTAAATGATTTACACCCAGGCAAAGACTACTTTAAAACCGCTAGTTTAACAGATGATTTAAGCAATGTTGTACGCCCGCGTACCTCATCATTACTAAACACGGTAACTACACCAAGTGGCGAAAAACATGTGTGGTGTACCTTTAGCCACGACCAGGTTGATTTTGATTTTGGGAACCCCGAAGTTTTAAAAGAGTTTATAAGTATTATTCGTCATTACTTAGATAATGGTGTGCGCTTATTTAGACTCGATGCTGTTGCGTTCTTATGGAAACAGCTAAACACCAACTGTATAAATTTACCGCAAACTCATGAGGCGGTAAGGCTAATTCGCACGCTTATAGAGCACACCGAACCTAGTGTAGTAATAATTACTGAAACCAACATACCAAACCAAGAGAACCTCTCTTACTTTGGTAATGCCAACGAAGCGCACAGCATTTATAACTTTGCTTTACCACCGTTATTACTGCATACCCTGTTAAGTGGTGATAGCACAGCAATAAAGCATTGGATGATGAGCATGCCTCCGGCGCAAAACGGTACCGCTTATTTTAACTTTATTGCATCCCACGATGGAATAGGGCTTAGACCAATTGAAGGGCTGCTGCAACCAAGCGAAGTTGCTTCATTAGTAAGTACTACGATGCAATTTGGTGGTCGCGTATCTATGCGCACCAGTAACGATGGCACGCATACTCCCTATGAGCTAAACATTGCGCTGTTTGATGCATTGCAAGGTACGCATAACGGGCAGGATAAGTTTGGTCTTGAGCGATTTATGTGCGCGCACGCTATTATGTTTGCGCTTGAAGGGATCCCTGGACTTTATATACATAGCTTACTGGGTACAACTAACGATTACGAACGCTTTGAAAACTCACAGCATAACCGTGCTATTAACCGCCATCGCTGGCAGGAGTCAAAGCTGCTTGCAGCCATAGGTGAAAAATACAGCCATCATCACAAAGTGTTTAATGGTATAAAAAACCTGCTGGCTATTCGTAAAAAACAAGGGGCGTTTCACCCAAATGCAACCCAATTTACGCTGCATTTAGCGGGTGGGTTATTTGGTTTTTGGAGGCAAAGTATAGATAGGCGTCAAAGTATATTTTGTGTTTATAATATTAGCGATAAAGCCCAAGTGCTTACACTTGCTGATTTAAATTTAATTAATACTCAGCAATGGTTTGACCTAGTGGCTGATGAAACTATAGGTGAAGATCAATTAACAATAGAGCTTGAACCGTATCAAAGTGTATGGCTAAGCAATATAAAATAAGCTTTAATTCTTAATAACAGCCTGCAAATGCAGGCTTTTTATTACCTCAACGTTATCCTTGTTTACTGTAAAGCCCCTTTACAGTTTAAACCTTACATAATTGCTCGCTGAGTTACTTTAATACGTAAACTTGATACAATTTAGGTGTTTTTATCAAATAGGTTTTAGTATGAAGTTTTTAGTTATTATTTTTGCTCTGTTATTTAGTTGTAATGCTTTTGCACAGCAAGAAGTTGACCTTGAAGTCAATATGAAAAATACTGGTCTTGCATATAAAGATGCAGTGCAGGCTACTGGTATTGGCGGGTTTAATACCGCTATTGATAGGTTTATCGAATTAGTTGAAACCAGTAAAAAAGCAAAATTTCATAAAGAGGCACATATGTCGCGCCAAGGGCTCGATAAAGTGATTGAGCAAGCTAAGCTTGCGAAAAAATTAGCCAACGAGCGTGGGCTCGATGCTGCAAAGCCAGCGCTTAAAAATATAGATAATTTACGTAAAAAATATCATGAGTTACATGAGCCTCCAGGCTTTTTTGACTTACTGTTTGGTAATTAAGGAGTAGTAATGGAAATTTCAGTTTCAATGTTAGCTGGCCAAAAGCAAAGCGCTAAATTTGGTGACCTTGAAGTAATTAGCGATCAAAGTATTAATGCGGGCGGTGGGGCAGAGCATCCTGAACCGTTTGATTACTTTTTAGTTAGTATGGTGTTATGTGCGGGATTTTATGCGCGTAAGTTTTGCGAGCAACGTGATATTTCTACTGAAGGCATGACGCTTACACAAAACAACGAAAACGTTGTTGAAAATGGCAAAAAGTTATTTTCAATCGAGATCAACTTACCAGATGGTTTTCCGGATAAATACAAAAAAGCACTTATTGCTGCGGTTAATACGTGCACCGTTAAAAAAGTGATTCAAGCTCAGCCTGAGTTTTCAGTGGTTGTTAAATAAAAAAATACGGGTAAACCTAAAACAGTTTACCCGTATACTTCACGGAATTAGCGTTACTTTTTCTTCATACCTTGCACTGCTTTAAAGCGTGGATTGTCTTTACATATTACAAAAACACGCCCCTTTCGCTTTACTATTTGACAACCAGGACGTTGCTTAGCGCTTTTAAGCGAGCTTAAAACTTTCATTACTCACCTTTTTTGGCAGTAGATAGGTTTTTAAAGCGGCGATTAAACTGTGCAACTCGACCATCGCTCGCCACTGTTTTTTGCTTACCAGTGTAAAAGGGGTGTGAGTCACTTGATACGTCAATAGGTACGTACGGGTAAGTTTTACCTTCAAGTTCAATAGTGCGATTTGTTTTTATAGTAGAGCCAATAATAAAGTAGCTATCGGCAGCGGTATCGTGAAAAGCAACCACGTTGTAATCAGGATGAATATTAGGTTTCATAATACGCCTTAAAAAATGTAATGTGATACTATAACTATTAATTTATCGTAATTCCGCCAATGTTGCAAATGATTTTTAATCTCATTAAAGGGTGGGTCTGCTGGCTAATTGCGCAAACAAATCAAAAAATAACCACTTAAACCAAAAATACTGGCTATTAGTTTTTAGCCTGTTATAACTATATAAAAAGTGTTAACAAGAAAAATTTTTCGGTTTTAGAGGTAAGTAATGAGCGACTCAATACAACAAGAACAAATAGATCAAGGGGTGATGGAAACCCTAAGAGAGCGCGATCATAGTGCCTTATCAGAGCAAATTAACCCTATAGATTGCACTCATAACGACATTATTGAGCTACTCGCGCACTATATGGCGTTAAGCGAGCAAGATAACGACGAGCTGTTTGATGATTGGTTTGATAATCTCAATAAAGAGCAGCACACAGTGCTAAAAGTATTTGAAGTTTATAGAGGCCAATACGAACATCAAAATTAATATTTAAAAGGGCAGGTTAGTAATTTCACTTAGCTGCCCTTAAAACATACAAACGCTATTTTGTAAGTACTTATTGGTGTTTAATACAGCTATTGTTTGCTAAGGAAGGGGCTAGGTTAGTATTTGGGTTCCAAATTCGATCCCATATTTTACTCATACTACTTAAATTAGCGCGTTGGCTTATTTTTTCAAAGTTACCCACGTTCACGCCTAAATCGGTTTTTTCTCCCACAACAAAGTTAAATACATAGTTACACTCCATACCCATTCGTAAATCAGAAAATATTATATTACTTTGCTGCTGACGTACGTTGTAAAAACCTTTAGTAAACCACTGCAAGCGTTTGATGCCCCACTCATTATTTATATCATTTAATAATGAGGGAGTGGTGTTATAGGCATTTATTGTAACCTCGTTTGGCCCATCAAATACCGACGCATATGCTATGTAGTATTGCCCATCAGACATAACGACTACACGCCATAACAACGTAGTGAGTGGCGCAGGTGTGCTTATATAATTGTTAACTTTGATTTGCCTGTCAGAAAGAGCAGTCGTTACTTTATCGTCAATAATTACTTTTAAAATTAATGAGCTACATAAGTATAAACTGCTAAGCCCTAACATTGTGGTGTTTATTTTATATGCACGCGTACTCGTTACTTTTGGCAATAATGTACAAGTTACACCGAATAATAAGGGCAATGTATAGAGCGGGTCGACTATAAACATGTTTGAAATAGCAAAGGGGTACTCAGTAAAAGGCCAAAGTAATTGTGTGCCATACACGGTTAAACTATCGAGTAAGGCATGGGTAGATAAACACAAAAATACCAGCCAAAACCAACGTGTTTTATAAGCTTGCATGCCAGTGTGTATTTTTAAAATAAGCCAAACAATAAAAGGGCTTATTAATAAATGTATAAATAAAGAGTGGCTAAAACCACGATGGTAAGTAAACGCTTCTACAGGGCCGCCGTAAGGTATAAATACGTCTAAATCGGGTAAAGTCCCTAGGGCCGCTCCCCATAAAACGGCTTTTCGGCCTACTTTATTACCTAAAACGGCATGGCCTACAGCACTGCCTAGTACTATTTGCGTTAACGAGTCCATAAATGTCCCTTTATTATTTTAATACTGTTTATACTAACTTAACGCCCAAATGCGTCACTTATAATGAAAGCTTTGGCCTTATAAAATCTAAAAACGCGACAATGCGCGACGATACTGCGCTATTTTTATAATAAACAGCTTGCACTACCTCACGATTATTAGGGGTGACTATACTATTAGGTAGTACTTCTATTAACTTACCTGTTTTTAAATCATCACCAATCATAAAATGCGAAAGTAGTGCAATACCTTGGTTTGCTATACATAGTTGGCGCACGGTTTCACCACTACTGGCCATTAAATTAAACTTTAAGTGAGTAGTGGATTTTAGCGGCCAGTTATTTAATTTAGGGGAGTCTGTAAAGCCAATAAGTTTGTGTTGGTTTAAGTCACTGATTTTTGAAATAGCTGGCGCAGTGTTTAAATAGTCTGGGCTTGCTACTAAATATAATTTACTAACGCCGAGCTTTTTAGCGTTTAGGTTAGAGTCCTTTAAATCTCCAATGCGAATGGCTAAGTCGGTTTTATGTTCTAGTAAATCAATAATGCTGTCGTGGGAGGTTATATCAAGTGTGATATGCGGGTATTGCTTTGTAAACTCATCAATGTGTGGCACTAATTGGTGTAATACAAACGGGCTTGCTGCATCTATTCTTAACTTACCGCTAGGCGCCTGCTTTAAAAGCTTAATTGCTTCTTCGCCAGTTTGCAGAGTGTTTAAGCCATCACGCGCATATTTTATAAAAGTATGGCCTTCTTCAGTAAGCTCTAATCTACGTGTTGTTCTGTTTAATAAAGTGCACTGCAGTGTATTTTCAAGGCGAGACACTGCACGCGACACCTTAGCTACTTGTTGATCAAGTAAATTTGCCGCAGCAGAAAAACTACCGCTATCAACTACCGTTAAAAACATTTCTAAGTCTTCTGTTTTTGCATGTTGAGCCATACGTTAGTACCTTACTTTTGCATTAATTACAAAAGTATTTTGTCAGTAATGCTATTTTTTGCAAATGCTTTTTTGGTCAAACTGCATGCCTAAACTAATTACGAGGATTTAACTATGCCATTGGCTTTGTGGGCGCTCACCTTAAGCGCATTTGCAATAGGAACAACCGAGTTTGTAATAGTAGGCTTAGTACCTACCATTGCAAACGATTTTGGCGTAAGCCTACCTTCAGCGGGTTTATTGGTGAGTTTGTATGCGGTAGGTGTAGCCATTGGTGCACCGGTACTAACTGCACTCACCGGGCGATGGAACCGTAAAATTGTATTAATAAGCTTAATGGGTTTATTTGTAGTAGGTAACTTACTTGCATGGCAAGCACCGAGTTACGAAACACTCATATTGGCGCGCATACTAACAGGCCTAGCTCACGGGGTGTTTTTTTCAATTGGCTCTATGATTGCCACAAGCTTGGTAAGTAAAGACAAAGAGGCCAGCGCTATCGCGATTATGTTTACTGGTCTTACTGTTGCACTTGTAACGGGTGTGCCGTTAGGTACATGGATTGGGCAACACTTTGGCTGGCGTGCAACGTTTTTAGTGGTGTCGCTACTGGGCTTAATTGCTCTAATTGGTAGCGCTATTTTAGTACCAAAAAACTTAAAACAGTCAATACCGGCCACATTTAAAGAGCAGCTTCAGGTTATTGTTAAGCCGCGCTTATTGCTCGTATATTTAATGACTATATTAGGCTACGGCGGTACGTTCACCGCGTTTACTTATTTAGCACCTATACTAGAGCAGCAAACTGGCTATGCCCCCTCAGCTATTGGTTTAATAATGCTGGTTTATGGTGTGTCGGTAGCGGTTGGTAATATATGGGGCGGGAAATTGGCCGACAAACGCGGCCCAATTAGCGCTCTGAGTATTATATTTAGCGCGTTAACAATTATTTTATTGGTTTTTACCTTTACTATGGAGTCAAAAATAGCCGCAGTACTAACTATTTTAATATGGGGTGCATTTGCATTTGGTAACGTACCAGGCTTGCAGCTTTATGTTGTAAAACAAGCGAAAAAGCACACTCCTAATGCGGTAGATGTCGCATCGGGCTTAAACATAGCGGCCTTTAATATTGGTATAGCACTGGGCTCAATTATTGGCGGTAGTGTAGTAGAGAGCATGACCTTACAAGACACTGCATGGATAGGCGCAGCAATTTCTGCTTTAGCATTAATTGCAACCCGTTACAGTGGCATGCTTGATAAGCGAGAAGTTCAGCAAGCGTAAACTATCTTCTGTTAAGGTTGAAACTTAAATTAATGGCCTCATTACCTGTATTGAGGTCATAGATTTTTAAGTGACGACACAAAAGAAGTAAAAGGTGTATTTTGTAAAGCTTTAAAAGAGCTTGTTTTTAACCGATTATTTTATAAGGATAGAGCCATGACACAACGTGTAATTGAAATGCCAGATTTAGGTATGGGAACATTCCGTTTAGAAGGCGACACCGCCTACAATTCAGTAAAAATGGCGTTAGAAGTAGGATTTCGTCATATCGATACAGCGCAAATTTATGGTAACGAAGAGCAAGTAGGCCAAGCCATAAAAGACAGCAACATCCCGCGTAGCGAAATATTTTTAACCACCAAAGTGTGGAACAATAAACTCAATAAAACTGACTTTATTGCCAGTGTAAAAAAATCGCTTGAAAAGCTACAAGTAGAGTCGGTTGATTTACTACTCATTCACTGGCCATCACCAGCAAATGATGAACCAATGAGTGAATACCTTACCGAGCTATTAAAAGCTAAACAACTTGGTTTAACTAAACACATTGGCGTATCAAACTTCACCATTGCAAATTTAAACGAAGCAATGCAAACGCTTGACTCGCGTGAAATATTTACCAATCAGGTTGAGGTACACCCATACTTAACTAATACTAAATTACGCGCATTTTGTGCTCAGCACGATATACACGTAACTGCGTATATGCCATTTGTAGTCGGTAAAGTACTTAAAGACCAAACGATTATTGATATTGCCAATAAACATGATGCATCGCCAGCGCAGGTGGTTATTGCATGGGTAAACGCCAATGGAATGACTACCATTCCATCATCAACTAAGCGTAAAAACTTAGAAGATAACTTTAACGACCACGTTAAATTAGATGATGAGGACATTGCCCGTATTGATGGCCTTGATTGCGGCGACCGCCAAGCAACGCCAGATTTTGCGCCGCAGTGGGATCAGTAATAAAATACGCAACACGACATTAGGTGCAGAAAATCTGCACCTTTATTCTTTTTAAAAGGACTGAGCATGTTAACGGTAATCGCCACTATTTCGAGTAATAATATTGATGCAGACGTTGTATTAACCGCACTCGAAAACCTACAAAAGTACTCGCGCCAAGAAGTAGGCTGCCTACGCTATGAGCTATCGGTTAAAAGTGATGCGCAGCAAACAACTTATTTAGTGAGTGAGCAGTGGGCATCTGATGAACATTTTGAAGCGCATAAAAACGAGCCGCATTTTAAAGCTTTCGGCACACAGGTAACTGGCTTAGTAACCAGCAGTAATATTGATGTATATAAATCAATTGGCTAAGAATAACTAATTGATTCAATAAATTTAAACGGCGGCGTAAATCTACATCGCCTTTTAAAGTAATATTACCTTGCTAAGGTATAGCTTTTGCTATTTTTTATTTTATGGATAAGTCGTACTTTAAAATAAGCGCATCAATATAGCGGGCGCGTAGGGTTTGCTGTTTTTCGTGATCAGCCCCGTGGCCTAATGCTTTATTTAATAGTTTCATAGCGGGGTGTAGTTGTGTACGCTCTTGTTGATTTAAGGTTGCTTTAGTGCGCAGCTCAGTAATGTTGTCAACTAATAACTTGCCAATATCTACACATACTATTTCGTCAATTAACCCGTTTTGTGTAAGCACACCATATTTACTACATAAAAACTGCTGCCATACTTGTTGCAGGTGTTCCTCTATTTGACAACCAAACAATTCTTCGTTAAAGGTAAAACCTTGCTGAGCAAGCTTAGTAAGGCTTGCCGTGTATTGCTGTGCAAAATAATTAAAGGCATTACTCGATGATTCAATCTTTTGTTTTATAAGCCCTTGGCCCCAATTTACGCAACCGCGCGGATAATAGTCATCATATTCCTCACATTCATACAACCCAGAATACGAACTGCAACTTAATTGACTTTTAATACAATAACTTGGTTTAGGGAATACGCTGTGTTGCTGCCACGTATCTAGCTGCTCGGCATCAATATTTAAAGCATGGCAAAGCTCATCGGTATTATAAAAATGAGTGGCTAAGTAGTTAGATAAACGCATAAAGGCTCGCTTAAAGTTAAAAATATAAACACTGTTTAAATGTACAGTGTTTATATTTTGTATTATCAAACTAAATAACACAAGCCATTTTACGTTTATTATTGGCTTAGGCCTGCAAAAATGCGTGCAAGTATGTTACAAATAGCGCAAGTTTTATAAATAATGAATTTTTATGCGCACCCTAGAACAAATTAAACAAGCAAGCTTAATTACCGCTATTAAAACCCCGTACTTAGCCAATGGTGAAATAGACCTAGCAAAGTACGATGAACTCGTTGAAATACAAATAGCAGCGGGAGTAGATGGCATTGTGGTTGGTGGTACAACCGGCGAAGGCCAGTTAATGAACTGGGAAGAGCATTTAATGCTTATTGCGCACAGTGCAAACAAGTTTGGCAATAAGCTCCTGATTGTAGGTAATACAGGTAGTAACAATACACGCGAAGCAATAAAAGCCACTAAATACGGCTTTGCCAGCGGGATGCATGCAGCGCTGCAAATTAATCCATATTATGGCCGTACGTCTATTGCCGGTGTTAACGAGCACTTTAAACGAGTACTTGATATAGGCCCTGCGTTTATTTACAACGTTGCAGGGCGTACAGGACAAGACTTAACGCCAGATATTATTGAGCCATTAGCACAGCATCCTAACCTAATCGGTATTAAAGAATGTGGCGGCAATGAACGTATTGCCCATTACGAGCAGCAAGGTATTGCATGTTGGTCAGGTAACGATGACGAAGCGCACGACGCGCGCCATATTCACAAAGCCCACGGTGTTATATCGGTTACCTCTAATCTTATTCCTGGGTTGTT